>CAKQZO010000225.1 GCA_934293835.1 uncultured Lacticaseibacillus sp.
TGCCGAGTTGCGCCTGCAAGGCTAAGTCGTTAACCTTCACCACGATGCCATCGATGCCGTAAGCCAGCTGGTCGCGGTCGGCCGTTTGCGTCGTGATATACTGATCCATCGCCGCCAGGTCGGTCGCCACGATGCTGCTGGGATTGATTGCAAAGCCTAGGCGCTTGAGAAAAGCCAGGGCCTCATGTTGCGTCGTCAAACCGAAGCGCTCCGGGGCGATCACCGTGTACATGAACGTCGCCAGCTTGCGTGCCTTGGTGATGGCGACGTCAAGCTGTCTGAGACTGCCGGCGGCCGCGTTGCGCGGATTAGCGAACACACTTTGGCCGGCGGCCTCTCGCGCCGTGTTCAGCGCGGCGAAGGCGGCCTTAGGCATGTAGCACTCCCCGCGCACTTCGATGTCCAGCGGTTCGGCAAGCGTCTGCGGGATGTCGGGAATCGTGCGGACGTTTTTGGTGACGTCTTCGCCGATGTTTCCGTCGCCACGCGTCGAGCCTTGCACAAGCTTGCCGCCTTCATAAACCAGCGATAAGGACAAGCCATCGATCTTGAGCTCGACATTATACGCCGCAACCTCAGTCCCAGCCTCCAGCCGCGTCGCCCAGGCTTGCAGTTCGTCAAGGGAGAACACATCGCCCATCGACAGCATCGGAACAGGATGGGGGACCTTCGGCAAGTCACTAGCTACCGCGCCCCCGACTTGTTGCGTCGGCGAATCGGCCGCAACCAGATCGGGATACGCCGCCTCCAGTTCTTGCAACCGGCGATACTGGGCGTCATAGATGTGATCTTCGACACTGGGCGCATCGTTGGTGTAATATTCGGTTCGCCACTGATTCAGCTGTTTGCCCAATGCGGCCACTGCTTGGGCCGCGTCTTCATGTGTCATCTCTGCAACTGGCTTGTCGGCCACAGGAAATTCCTCCTCTTTGTGGTAGCATCCTACATTTTCTTGATCGGGGCAAAAGCCGCCAGCAGGCGCTTGACGCCTTGATCTGAAAAGGCGATATCGAGCTCTTGGTCATCCCCGCTACCATTGACCTTGACGACGGTCCCGACGCCCCACTTACGGTGTTCGACCTTGTCGCCAGCCGTCCAGGTGGTCTTCCCAGCAGCGGAAGTAGGCGCGGCCGAATGGTTGGCAACGACCTTGGCTTTGGTCCCGACCGGATGCTTGCTGTAAGTCGGGGTCACGGCGCGTTGCGTGCGGTTGATGAACGGGATATCTGACTTGACCTGCGTGCTCCCAGCCGTCTCCAACAACTCCGGTGAGATCTCGTCGATGAAGCGACTGGCAGGATTGTTCTGGCGCTGGCCGTACAGCATCCGCGCAAACGCGTTGGTGAGATACAGCTTCTTTTGCGCCCGAGTGATGCCGACATACGCCAGGCGCCGCTCTTCTTCCAGTTGGGTCTCATCCATTGCGGCGCGACTCAGCGGGAACAAGCCTTCTTCCATCCCGACCATGAACACGACCGGGAACTCCAACCCCTTGGCCGCGTGCAGCGTCATCAGAGTCACCTCTTGGGCATCATCATCTTCGGTGTCTTGATCCGACAACAAGGCCAGATCGGCCAAGAAGTCGACGAAAATGTCGCTGTTCTCGTCTTCGGGTTCGTAGCGCGCATCGAATTGCTGCGTCACAGATAACAGCTCGTTCAAGTTATCGATACGGGTGTCGGCTTCCACCGAGTTGGCGTGTTGCAGCGCCGGCAGATAGCCGGTTTCATCCAAGATGTGGGTCATCATCTCCGTGATGCTCCATTCGCCGCGCTGCGTGGCCAGCTTCTGCATGACCGTACCGAACTCGGCCAGGCCCTTGCGCGCCTTGCCAGACACCGGCGATAGCTCCGCGTTGGCGGCGGCTTCTAAGAGCGACCAGCCGTTTTGGGCGGCGAAGGCTTCGAGCTTTTCAACCGAAGTGGCACCGATGCCGCGCTTGGGTTCGTTGACGATCCGGTTGAAGCTCATGTCGTCTTCTGGGTTGACCACCAAGCGGAAATAGGCCAAGGCATCGCGAATTTCCTTGCGGTCGTAGAACTTGTGGCCGCCGACCATCTTATAAGGGATGTTGGCCTTGACGAAGGCTTCTTCGACCGAGCGCGACTGCGCGTTGGTCCGATACAACACCGCAAAGTCGCTGTAGTGCCGGTGGTCCTTGGCGATTCCCGCCTCGATCTGTTTGATGATGAAATACGCCTCATCGGTTTCGCTTTGGGCGCGGTAATAGGTGATCTTGTCGCCGGTCGGGTTTTGCGTCCACAGCGTCTTGACCTGGCGCTTCTGGTTGTTTTTGATTACCGCGTTGGCGGCATCTAGAATGGTCTTGGTCGAGCGGTAGTTCTGCTCCAACAAGATCACCTGGGCGTCTTGGTAGTCGTCTTGGAAGTCCAAGATGTTTTGCATGTTAGCCCCACGCCAGCCGTAGATACTCTGATCGGCATCCCCGACGACGCACAGGTTGCGATAGCCTTCCGCCAACATGTGCACCAGCTGGTATTGCGCCTCGTTGGTGTCCTGATATTCATCAACGTGGATATATTGGAACTTGCGCTGATAGA
>CAKQZO010000226.1 GCA_934293835.1 uncultured Lacticaseibacillus sp.
CAAATCAGTCGAGATCCATCTGGTTTGGTATCCGGCATGGGGCCCCGAGCGTATGAGTCGCTATGCGAAGATGGCATTAGGCATCCATTAAGGTCGACGAAACGGCCTGTTACCGTCGTTTTGAGCCACAAGGCAACGCTTTGGCGTCTGCTTTGTGGCTTCGTGTTTGTTGTAAGGGAGAAACATGGATTACTGGCAGCGTCTGTCGGCTTTAACTGCCGATATCAACTATCCTAACCTTCACCACCAGCTTACGGCGATGGCCGCCATGCGCACACGCCTCAGACAGCAACAGTTGCCCCAGCAGCCACTACCGCGGTTGGGATTAACGCCACAAGCCTATGCTGAGTTATTGTTAGCAGGGCAGCCTGACGCCAAGTTGCGTGCGCTCGACGCAATGCTTCGGAACTTTCGCCAGTATGTTGCCTACAATTACGGGATGTGGGCATTCGTCAATCAGCAGTTATTCGCAACTTGGCAGACACTTTTTGGCTCATTGCGGTATCTCGAGGTGGCTGCCGGCAATGGTTATGTTAGCGCCGGTCTGCGAGAAGCCGGTAGCCAGGTCATCACCACTGACCCGTTGACGTGGACGAGTGAAAACGTCACTGGCCGGGCGCCTTTGGTGCCGGTGCAGACGTTGACGGCCAATGCTGCGCTGTGGACATACGGCCACGACGTCGACGCTGTGGTGATGGCTTGGAGTCCAGACAGGGATCTCAACGATGTTCATTTTCTACATTTGCTGCGCCAATATTTTCCCCAGTGCTTGTTTTTCGTCATCGGCGAGCGCGCAGGTGCAACCAACAGTCGGCTTTTTTGGGCAGAGGCTCAGCTCGTTGCTGACCGGCGCCTACTACCGTTAAATCGGGCATTGCCACGATTTGACACTATTAACGAGCGCATCTATCTGGTGCACTGAGAGGAGATAACCTTGAAAAGGCTTTTGCTGATCGATTTAATCTGGGTGGGGCTGATCGTATTGGCCTGTTTGACTTGGTCCATGCACGATCAGTCTGAGTATGCTGACCGCCTTGACCACTACGGACTCAGTGAATCAGCCATTGTCATCCACACGAACAGTACGATGACGCCTGCACAGGCCGCCGCCAAGCTGACTGCCGCCAAGTTGACCGATCTTCAGGTCCAATTCCAGACGCGGGCCAAGCAGCCAATCGTTTATTTCTATGGCAAAGGCACATATGCTGATCTACCTGTGACGACCGGTGCTTGGTTTTCTGATGCCGATTTGCAGAGTCGGTTGCCTGTCGCTGTTGTTGGTGCCAAGGCGGTGCCTCAGCTTTACACCGGAAGCAATCAACGCTACTTAAAACGAAACGGTGCCTACCTACCAGTATTAGGCGTGGTGGGGACACGTAAAGGCAGTCGACTCAATCAGGCCCTTTTTCTGAACGCGAGTGCGGCCAGTCATGCTACGGCCATCAGTCACTTACAAGTCGTCGCTGATGGTCAAGCATTAGGCAACCAAAGTGCGACATTGCGTCGAGTGCTCGATGCGACCAGCGTCAGCCCCTACACGTATGGGAGTGGCAGCCAATCGCGTAGCTGGTGGACGGAGAATTGGCAAACGGTCGGCCTGGCGCTTCTCATCGCGGTGATCGCTTGGCTACTCAGCTTGGTCACCACGCGCTTGGCGCCGCTGGCCGCAACTGCAGGTCTTGATCTTGCCATGGTGCATGCGTTTGTTCGCGGCTGGTGGGGGCGGGCGACCGCCCACGCCGCGGTCGCAGGGACGATCGGGATGGCAATCGGGTGGTGGGCATTTTACCTCACAGATCACATCCAGTTGGTGACCTTCTGTATCGTCGCCTTGCTAATTTATAGCACCGGCACCTATTATGGGTTGACCAATCGTTTTCACCGTGAATAAGGAGGGCATTCATGCAGTTTCCAGAAGGCTTTGAAGCCAAGTACCAGACGCTTTTGCAAGCGGACGCCGCGGCTTTTTTCGCCACATACTCGGCGCCTGCCGCCAGTGGCTTCCGCAGCAATCCGCTGCGAAAACCGCAACCGCTGAACCTTGAAGGGCCGGCGATCCCGTGGAGTAAGTGGGGCCAATACGGTAAAGTTGCGGGCAACGATATCGATCACGTTTCCGGTTATGTCTACAGTCAAGAACCTAGCGCGCAGTTTGTCGCGACGGTACTTGCACCTCAACCTGGCGAAACAATTTTGGATTTATGCGCCGCACCAGGCGGGAAAACCACGCACATCGCCAGTTTCATGCACAATCAAGGCGTGATCGTCACCAACGAAATCAATCGCGGGCGCGCCAAGGTCTTGGCGAGCAACGTGGAACGCTTTGGCATCACCAACGCCTTGGTGACTAACAACGATCCAGCCAGCCTCGCCAAGGCTTGGCCAGAAGCATTCGATCGGATCTTGGTCGATGCCCCGTGTTCGGGAGAAGGCATGTTTCGCAAAGACCCGGAAGCGATGCAATACTGGACACCAGATTATCCCGCCGAATGTGCACGCCGCCAACGAGAGATCTTGACCGAGGCGGTTAAAATGCTGCGGCCTGGCGGTGTCTTGGTG
>CAKQZO010000227.1 GCA_934293835.1 uncultured Lacticaseibacillus sp.
CATCAGGTCCGATGTAGGAAACGCAAGGTGCACCGTCTTCATCAGCCTTAGCAGAAATCTGTTCCAGAATAGGTGCAACTAGATCATAGGCTTCACGCTGGCCACCTGGCATCAAGGAAGGTCCTTGCAAGGCGCCTAACTCACCACCGGAAACGCCCATGCCGATGAAGTTGATTCCGGAATCAGCAAGGTCTTTGTTCCGCCGCCGAGTATCATGGAAGTTGGTGTTCCCACCATCGATCAGAACATCGCCTTTGTCGAGCAACGGCAGAAGTTGTGAAATCACGGCATCGGTGCCGGCTCCAGCCTTCACCATCAGAATGATTCGACGGGGCTTCTCCAACGATGCGACGAAGTCTTCGATGGTGTAGCTTGGCACCAGCTTCTTGTCTGCGTGGTCTTTGGCCACTTGCTCGGTCTTAGCGCCGGTCCGGTTGAAAATTGCGACCGTGTAGCCGCGACTTTCGATGTTGAGCGCAAGGTTCTTGCCCATGACCGCCATTCCAATGACGCCAATTGTTGGTTTATCCATTAAATAGCCTCCTAGAGCGCCTGCAACTGATGCAGCCGCGTTGTTGTTACCGTTTCATGGTAGCAGAATGAGCGCAAGATTAAAAGTTGTCTCAGTCTTTTTTATCCGCATCGTCGTCAAACAATCCCTGCAACTTGGCAAAAGGTGAGTCGCTCGCTTTTTGTTCCTCCTGTGTGGCCTTAAAGTCAGCCTCAGAGACGACCTCCCAGTCTTGACCGCTCGGCATGGTGCCTCCTACTTCTTCCTCGGGCGTCAAGATCTGCATCGGAATACTCAACAACACATGGTCTGCGACGGCACCGAGCAAATCCAGCTCGTCATCTTCCATCGTGATCACCAGCTCGCCTTCCTCGTACTTCTCACGATTGGCATCATCTTGAATATAAATCTCGCTGAAATCGAAGTCTAACGGCAAGGACACTGGTTTCAGGCTCCGCGTAGATGGCACCACTAGCTTCCCCTTAAGGTGCGCAGATAATAAGAAAACGCCATCATCGGCGCTGATGTAAGCGTCGAGTTGAATCGGGCTGACATCGATGATTTCCGGATCGCGTGCCATTAAGTCGGCCTTCAGATCGAGTGTCTCGTCAACATGCAGCGGGTTGTGCTTGTATTTGGCCAATTCGGCCACAGTAAACTTAAGCATTGTTTCTCCTTTTCAAATTTCACATCAATGGAATGCGCCCGTAATTTTGAGGACGACAGGTGCGCGATTCAATCAAACTATCTGCGCGTTGTTGCCAATAAAGCAATCCCCCCGGCGCAAGCATCGCAGCCGAAACCCGGGTAATCAAAGGCAACGTTAGCTGCTTTTTAACGCTATGCAAATAGGCTCTTCCGGCGGGCGTGAAGCCGAGCACCTGCAAATACCGCTGATGGTGTGCGCTTTGAACACCCGCTTGTGTGAGGTTCAATAGCACACTGAGACAAAGTCGACGCAATCGTGCGTATGTGTAGCGTTTTGACTTGATAGCCTGCATGAAGCTTGCAAAATCCGTTGATGTCGCGATCTGTTGGGTCAGACGGTACTCTAGCCCTTCCGTCATCGTATCGATCTGCCGTAATTCGGCTAAATCAGCCGTCAACAACCGATATCTCAGCAATGGATACCACGCCTGCCAGGTATAATGTGGTGTTGTCAAGGCAGTCTTGGTGGCAGCGGGGACCAGTTCCGCCACCGAATCATTATTGGCGATTGCCTGGCGAATACGACTCCCACTGGCAAAGCCCGCATCGACTCGTTGGTCGTCGTGGCCAGCACCGACCCGCGCTAACGGCAGTAGCCGCATTGGTTCACCAAGTGTGAAGTTCGCCTGGGCATAACTCATCCCCAACATCAAATTCGGCGTACTGAGATCAACGCCCGCGACTTGGCGATAGTACGTATTCAGCTGCGTCGCGTAGGTCTGAGTGAAATCCTGAAAATGGTCGGTCTCGGGTCTCGCTTGTGCTAATGTCCGCGCGACCCGCGCATAATCAACGGTCGGCGCCTCGGTTCCAAACGCAAGCGTGGTCACGCCCAAGGCCGCAAGCAAAGTCACGCCACCGGTGGCAAACTGCGAAGCCGCTTGCACCGCATCGGTCGTCGGCAATTCGATCACCAGATCCGCCCCATTAGCCAAGGCTGCCTGTGTCCGCGCCCATTTATCAACGATTGCAGGCTCTCCGCGTTGCGTGTAGTTGCCTGCCAAGGCCACAACAACCACCTCAGCACCACTTTGTCGGCGGGCCTCTGTCAATGCGTGAACATGACCCTTGTGCAACGGATTGAACTCAGCAACCATCCCCACCGCCTGCATCTCAGGCCTTCTTTGCGTGGAAGAACCACCGCGTAGACTCTGGCGTTATTGCCGCAGTGCCAAAATCCGCGCTGGTTTCGATATCAACAAACCCCGCATCCTCTAACGCATGAACAATCTCCGCAAGTGGATAGGTGCGCTCGTGATGGGTTTCTGTCAGTGGATGATAGGCATCGACGCTTTCATCGTAAACAAAGAAGGTCAGGTCGTGTTCGACCGTGTGAGGT
>CAKQZO010000228.1 GCA_934293835.1 uncultured Lacticaseibacillus sp.
CCTCAAGCACGTGCACACCTTGCAGGCCGCCCAAGAAGCCGGGTTTGCGACCTATCTGCTGTTTGTCATCCAGTTGCCGGCGATCGAAGCCGTCACGATCTACCACGAGCGGTTTCCGGAATTGGCGCCTGCAATCACCGCTGCCAAGCAGGCCGGGGTGCAGGTGCTCGCCTTAGGCTGCCAAACCGGGGCGGACTATATCGCCTTGGACAAGCGCTTGGCGTTTGACGAGACGCTGGCATTTCACGAAGTCGCCTCAGAGGTTTAGGGAGTGGTGTTTGCGCACCAAACCGTGTACAATAAGCGCCATGGAGGTGAGGCCGATGGCAAAACGTGACCAACATCGCGCACGGGTATGGGTCTGGCGCGTGCTGTTGACGCTGGGACTACTGATTGGGTTGGCGCTGGTGTTCAACGAGCAACTCAAATTACTGGTCGTCGATCATCTCGGTGATCGCACGATGCAGACGATCGATAAGAAGACGGTCAAGCAAAACGAACAGTCAAAGGGTGATTTTGATTTTGGCGCGGTCAAGGCGCTCGATGTCCAACACGTCGCCAAGGCGGCGACCACGGCCAGTCAGCGCAACGCGATCGGCAAGCTGGCAATTCCGAGTGTGAAGATGGCACTACCGATCATGAAGGGGCTGTCCAACGAGAACCTGTCGACCGGCGCGGGAACGATGAAGCCCGATCAAACCATGGGGCAGGGCAACTACGCCTTGGCGGGCCATTACATGACGAACAAGGGTATCTTGTTTTCACCATTGAAGAATCTGCAGTTAGGCAAGCGCATCTACCTGACGGATATGTCCAAAGTCTACACGTATCAGGTGGTGACGAAGACGACGGTTGACCAGACGCAGGTCCAATGGATCGACAACGTCGCAGGCAAGAAGCTCGTCACGCTGATCACCTGTGCCTCGGCGACTGAAGGCGAGACGAATCGCATCGTTGTGCAAGGGAAGCTGATCGCCAGCACCAAGGCGACGCACGCCGCATTGCAAGTTTTTGATTAAATACCGAGAAGACGCCGGGACCTTCGGCGTTTTTTGATATAATGAGACCCACACGGAGGTGGTTTGCGGGTGACTTACGAGAAATTTTTGAAAAATACCGCATTGCGGCGGACGGTGGTCTTGGCATCAGTAGTGCTCGTTTTATGGTTGGCCAGAAGCGTCATGAGTACGATCTTGTTGACCTTCATCTTCTCGTTTTTGGTGACAAGAGCGATCAACGCGGTCCGGCGCCACGTCCATGTCCGCGCGGTCGCGGTGGTGGCCCCGCTATACTTATTAGTGATCGCCGGGGTCGGTTATGCGGCAGTGCATTACGTGCCGGAGATCATCAAGCAGTCGGTGAATTCGTTTAACTCGGTGGTGAACTTCTACAATAGTGGCGCCTTCGATCACAACGAGACGATTCAATGGGCGCTGCAATCGATCAACCAGATGAATCTGAAGACGACGGTGCAAAAGTGGTTCACGGCCATCTTGCAGTATGCCGGCTCAATCGGGGCGATGGGCATCACGTTCTTCTTATCGTTGTTGTTGAGCTTCTTTTTCACCGTCGAGATCGACACGCTGAAGAAATTCGGTAACCAGTTCTTGCGGTCGCCTTTCGGTTGGTATTTCGCCGACCTGAAGTTCTTTGCCGACAAGTTCATCGACACGTTCGGGGTCGTGATCGAAGCGCAGATCGTGATTGCCGCAGTCAACACGGCGATTACCACGATCACCCTGATTTTCATGAAGATGCCCAACATCCCTACCTTGGCGATCATGGTGTTCATCTTATCGCTGATTCCGGTGGCCGGGGCGTTCATCTCGACGATTCCGCTGGCGATCATCGCCTTCATGGTGGACGGGCTCCAAGGCGTCGTCACGATCATCATCATGATTCTGGTGATCCACGCGCTGGAAGCTTACGTCCTCAACCCCAAGTTCATGTCCAGTCGCACCAAGTTGCCCATATTCTTCACGTTCGTCGTCTTGCTGGCCGGTGAGGAATTGTTCGGCACCTGGGGCTTGATCGTCGGCATCCCGATCTTCACGTTCCTGTTAGATATCATCGGCGTCAAGAAAATCGATGACGACTGAGGGCCTCTTGGGACGTCACATGACTGGAATATTCGGGCACATGAAAGGGACTGTGACAAAAGCCACAGTCCCTTTCGTACGCTCAATGCCGCCGCAAGCGGCTGATGAGGTGTAAGATGAGGGCCAACCCGCCGCCCAGTAAGCTGAGATCGGCCGCGATGTGCACGCCGCCCCAAACTGGTGAAGTGTCGACTAGCATCTGCAGGCTGGGGACGTTGACGTAGATGATAAAATAAACAATGCTCAGTAACCATAGGCCAAGAACGATGAGCCAGATTTTATGCATACAATTCTCCTGATTCGTTAACAGTGTCCGCTTACATCATAGCAAATTTTTTAAACACCGTCGCGTTTTTCAGAAAGATGCGGTATGATAAGTTGATACTAAAAATATTAAGCGAGGTAATCTCTAGATGGCAAAATTAGTGCTTATCCGTCACGGTCAAAGTGAATGGA
>CAKQZO010000229.1 GCA_934293835.1 uncultured Lacticaseibacillus sp.
GGGTAATGGTGCGGTGGGACTATTCATCGCCCCGCGAACCCAGCAACAAGTGACATTGATCGAGTTGCAGTCGCGCCTGGCTGATATGGCTCGGCGCTCAGCTGCACTCAATGGGTTTACCAATGTTGATGTGCATCAGCTCGATCTCAAAGATGCAGCCACGGTTGTGGCCAAGGACAGCGTTGATGTCGTGACGTGCAACCCACCGTATTTCAAACTCGATGAGGGACATGTGGTGAATCCGAACGACCACTTGGCCTTGGCACGTCATGAGTTGACCACGACGTTTGCCACAGTTGCACATACGGCTGCAGGATTATTGAAATATCAAGGTAAGGCGTTTTTCGTTCATCGCCCGGATCGCTTGGCAGAATTATTAACGACCTTAGAGGCCGCCAAGCTTGCGCCGAAGCGGCTACGCTTCATCCATCCTAAAAAGGATCGGGAAGCGAATATGGTGTTGATCGAGGCCATTCGCAGTGGTAAACCAGGCGGCATTCGAATTTTGCCTCCGCTGACCGTCTATAATGCCGATGGCGACTATACCCCGGAAGTGCAGGCGGCTTTGTATGGCGAATGAGTGCTATTATTTTTACGTCTTGCGTTGCGCCGATGGCACTTTTTACGGTGGCTTCACGACCGATGTGGGTCAACGCGTCGCGACTCATAACGCTGGGTTAGGGGCGAAGTATACCAAATCCCGGCGCCCGGTCCACTTGCTTTACGCAGCGGCGTTTGCCACCAAGCACGATGCGCTGTCAGCGGAGTGGCACTTCAAGCATCAGAGTCGTGCCGCGAAGGAAGCTTTCTTGCGCGCACACAAAATTAAGTGGTAAAGGCTTGTCAAGGCCCTGACCTTGGCGTATGATGTATCAAGTGTGGTAACACACAAAAAACATTGTCGTTGATCGTGCCTTCGGTGCTCGCAAGAGTCTGGGTGCGAATTGATTCGGCAAGAGGAAAAAACCTTTAGGAGGACTATCATGTCTGTATTAAGCATGAAGCAATTGCTTGAAGCCGGTGTCCATTTTGGTCACCAAACCCGTCGTTGGAACCCTAAGATGAAGCCGTTCATCTTCACCGAACGTAACGGGATCTACATCATCGATCTGCAAAAGACCGTTAAGATGATCGACGATGCCTACAACTTCGTCAAGGACGAAGCGACTCAAGGTGGCGTATTCTTATTCGTCGGGACCAAGAAGCAGGCTCAAGACGCGATTGCTGAAGAAGCAACCCGTGCCGGCCAATTCTACGTTAACCACCGTTGGCTCGGTGGTACCTTGACCAACTGGAACACTATCCAGACCCGGATCAAGCGCCTCAAAGACATCAAGAAGATGGCAACTGATGGGACTTTCGACAAGCTGCCTAAGAAGGAAGTTTCTCTTCTTAAGAAGCAAGAAGAAAAGCTCACCAAGTTCCTCGGCGGGATTGAAGACATGCCTCGCATTCCTGATGTGATCTTCATCGTTGACCCTCGCAAGGAAAAGATTGCGGTTTCTGAAGCGCAAAAGCTGAACATCCCGATCGTTGCGATGGTGGATACCAACACCGACCCTGATGACATCGACGTTATCATTCCTTCTAACGATGACGCGATCCGTGCCGTTCGTCTGATCACCGCGAAGATGGCTGACGCTATCATCGAAGGTAACCAGGGCGAAGACCAAGACGATGCCCCAGAACAACAAGCTGCTGATGCACCTGTTGATTCAATCGAAGACATCGTTGAAGCCGTTGAAGGCGACAACAAGTAATTCTTAAACATGCGCCGTCTGACATCTCGCAACTGCAAGATCTGCAGGCGGCGCTTTTTTGCCGGAGTGAGATATGTGCTGCTCTGGTTCAGGCGCAGACGCAGACGCTTGGAATTGTGAAGCCAGTCGTGCCAGAGAACGGTTTTACCCTTAATTAACCACAGATAACTATTCCATAGGAGGAACAACAATGGCTATTACAGCTGCTCAAGTGAAGGAACTGCGTGACCGTACGCAAGTTGGGATGATGGACGCCAAGAAGGCCTTGGTTGCCGCTGACGGTGACATGGACAAGGCGATCGACGTCTTGCGCGAAAAAGGTTTGGCGAAGGCTGCTAAGAAGGCGGGCAACATTGCTGCTGAAGGCCTCGCCGAAATCGCGATCGACGGGAACACCGCCGCTGTGATCGAAGTTAACGCGGAAACCGATTTCGTGGCTTCTAACGACAAGTTCAAAGATTTCGTCACTGCAGTTGCCAAGGCAGTTGCTGCGAACAACCCAGCTGATCAAGAAGCCGCTTTGGCGCTTGATCTTGATGGCCAATCCATCGACGATGCGGCTAAGGCTTTGACCGCCGTTATCGGTGAAAAGATCTCCTTCCGTCGTTTCCAGATCGTTGAGAAGAACGATGGCGACAACTTCGGCGCATACCTGCACAACGGTGGTCAGATCGCTGCTTTGGTCACCCTTGAAGGTGGCGATGAAGAGGCAGCGCGTGACATCGCGATGCACGTGGCCGCGATCAACCCGAAGTACCTTGACCGCTCCCAGGTGCCTGCTGATGAATTGAAGC
>CAKQZO010000230.1 GCA_934293835.1 uncultured Lacticaseibacillus sp.
GTTGAAGACCGTGCATAAGGAGACCTGGACGCAAAAGGCCGCAGGCGCGAACCTGCGCCTGGTGGCAGATTATGTCCCTGCGCGCCAACCGAGTCACAAGACGGTGGTGATTGCGCATGGCTACATGGGCAAAAAAGAAGACATGGCCGCGCGCATCAAGATGTTCCACGATGCCGGGTTCAATGTGTTGGCGCCAGACGACCGGGGGCATGGCCAATCGCAAGGCCGCTATATCGGCTACGGCTGGCCGGACCGCTTAGATTACCTCAAGTGGCTGAACCAACTGGTGCGTCGTGAAGGCAATACCCAGCAGATCGCCTTGTATGGCGAGTCGATGGGCGGGGCGACGGTGATGTACCTGGCCGGTGAGAAGCTCCCCAAGCAGGTCCAGGCGATCGTTGAAGATTGCGGCTACACCAGCATCGTCGATGAACTCGCCTATCAGGCCAAGGCGATGTACCACCTGCCCAAGTGGCCTCTGGTGCCAGCCGTGGCCGCGTATGCGTCGTTGAAGACTGGCTATGCGGTCAATGCGGCTGATGCGCCCAAGCAGCTGGCCAAAAACACGCGGCCGATCATGTTCATCCACGGCACCAAGGATACGTTCGTGCCCACGGCGATGGCCAAGGTCAACTATCGTGCGGCCGCAGGCAAGAAGACGCTGTGGCTGGTCAAAGGCGCAGGCCACGCCCAAAGCTACTATCAGCATCCACAAGAGTACGCCAAGCGCGTGATCGGCTGGATCGATGCAAGCTTCAAGAACAAGGCGGAGGAATAGGCATGCGGGAGATTTCTGCCACGAGGCGAAGTTGGTTAGCCTTCTTTGGCCTCATCCAAACGGTTTTGATCGTTGTCTTCGCCGTCGGTCTGGGCTTCACCTTGACGCTTGGCACACCGAAGCGCGTGGCCACCGAATTGACGCGCCAGCCGAGCAACGGCGCGCTGACGAAGGTGCTGAATCAGAAGCTGGTGGCCGACGCGCAGGCCGGCGGGCTGATGTTACCGGCGCACACGGTGCTGGTCACGCCTAAGCAAACCGCGACCTTGGTACGCCAGACCGTCGCCGCCAGCGCCGATTTCAAGCGAACGGTCAGCGTTGAGGCGACGCTCAATGCGGCCACCAGGCAGGCGCGAGTCGTGGCGGCAGCGCACCGCTTGCGTCCGGCTGCGGTGCAGTGGTCGGTGATCGATGCGTCCCTGCGCAAGGGGCTGACCCAGACCATGACGGCGCTCATGCAAAGCGGCGTGGGCGCCGCGTATGGCATGGTCGTGCTGATCTTGCAGACGATGACGATCGTCGCGGCGCTCTTGATGGTGATCAATCTGGGGCTGATGGCCTTGGCCGCGCGCAGCTATCGCCGGTTTGCCCGGGTCAATGGGCGCCTGTTGTATGTGCTCGGGTTTCTCGGCGGGATTGGCGCGATGTTCGCCGGCGTGCCGGCGCTGAGCGCGAATTGGCGGATCGCCCAATCACCCGTCGGCGTGGTCGCGCAGTTGGTGCAGGCCTTCGCGCCGACTTGGCAACACGTCGCCGGGGGCATCATCGTCGTCGGCCTCGGGTTGGCGGGCACCGCATACCTTTTTCAGCAAAAACGCGACAAATTATAAAATGAGTTCATAAAAAATATCCTTATAACACCCGTAAGATAATTCTTGTGGGTGTTATTTAATTTTACGAAAAGCGCATATCTATGGGGATAGACCATTTTTAAAATGGAATTCTTTCTATTTTTGGTATAAATGCTTGCATAACCTATCGTCTAAAGTTATAGTTGCAAAGTTGAAAGCACACAACATGATCAGTCGGGACGATTTGAGGAAAGTGAGGGATTGTGACTGTTAGGCGACCGTAGTCGGGTCGCACGGAGTGTCTGTCGCAATTAATGATGACGATCACCAAGGTCTGGGGGGACGGCGGTGGTCATTAGTTATCGTTAGCAATGTGTAAGCTGCGGCTAAATGAGGCTGCACATCACAAGTTAGGGGACTTGATGAACTTTAAGAACAAAATGATCGCTCTGGGAGCCACGGTTTTGGTTGCCGGCGGTCTTGGTGTGGTAACCGTCACGGCGCAAGCCAACGAAGAGACGGCTCCTGCATCGACGCACTCATCAGCGGCACGTGTCGTTAAGCCGGTGGCTAAGGTTAGTGCGGCCTCAAAAGCAAAGAAGACTACTGTTACTGAACAATCCGAATCCAAGAAGCACACCGCCGCAAGCAAGACTGCAACGGTTGCGACTGCTTCGAGCAAGGCCCAAGCCGCGCAGAAGGCTGCGGCAACAAGCCAGGTGGCGCAAGCAAGCAGCACCAAGGCATCGAGTCAGACTCAGGCGCAAAGCGTTGCGACCAGCACGACCAGCCACAGTGCGGCGACGAGTCAAGCAACGTCGTCATCACAGGCGGCCGCGCAACCGGCGCGCACCACGCAAGCGCCAGTCCGGACTGCCGCTCCGGCAGTGCAGACTCCGGCGCAGAAGGCCATCCTGGACCGGCTCACCGCGCTGATGACGCTGCTGGAGGGGCACGCCGAGTTCGTGATGGACGGCGTCGG
>CAKQZO010000231.1 GCA_934293835.1 uncultured Lacticaseibacillus sp.
GCTTGAGTGCAGGGCTCGTATATGGCTTCGGTGCCGTGATCTTGGGTTATCTCGTCGCGTTCATTTTGGTCAAATTACTGCGCGTTCAACCGGGACGGCGCGGGACGTTCATCAACATGTTCGTCAACGCCAACACGATCTTTATCGGCCTGCCACTGAATCTCGCGCTGTTCGGCGATAAGGCGACCCCGTATTTTCTCATGTATTACGTGGTCAACACCGTGTCGACTTGGACGCTCGGCGCGTTCTTGATGGAATGGGATGACCCGACCAAGGGCGTTGGCAACGAGAAAAAGGCGTTCAACTGGAAGAAGCTCTTGCCTGCCCCACTGTTAGGCTTCTTGGTTGCGTTGGTCTTCCTACTGTTGAACATTCCGTTCGTTCACGTCGGCTGGCTCGGCTTTGCCGTCAACACGCTGGATTACGTGGGCTCGTTGGTGACCCCGTTGTCACTGATCTATATCGGGATCATTTTGGCCAAAGCCGGCTTCGGCGCCATTCGCTTCGATCGTGACTCGATCGTCGCCTTGCTCGGGCGCTTCATCGTGGCCCCGGCCTTGATCACGATCTTGATCGTCTTGGGCCGCCATGCAGGCTTCAGCGTGCCTTCTGTTGAAGCCCAGACCTTGATCGTTCAGGCGTCTGCGCCAGGCTTGGCAGTCTTACCGATCTTGGCCAACCAAGGTCATGGTGATGTCGAATACGCGACGAACGTGGTGACCTTATCAACCGTTCTGTTTGTCATCGTGGTGCCAGTCATCATGATGCTCATTCAAGGCTTCTAGAAACCAGATTAAAATACCAGCGGGTTGTGAGATTTCACAGCTCGCTGGTATTTTTTGGCGTGGTGCAGGTTATTGAATGTGCTCGACCGCGATTTCGACCCCTTCAGGAACCCGCGGGCGCAGCGCCGTGATGATGGCGTTGAGATCAGCCCGGAAGGTGAGGCGGACGAAGCGCCGCGGCGTGAGGTTGAAAATCGCGATCACCAGTTGCCGGCCGTCGGGAAGACTCAACGGGGTCAGCGTGACCGCAGTCAGCTTGGTGTAGGGGATGACGCGGGAAAAGACGCCTGAAGCGATGACACGCGTCGGGGTCAAGCCGCTGTTGCCAGCCAAGACGACCAAGGTGATGAAGGCCGCGATCATCACGATATAAGGGAGGTTATTGATGCCTGCCGTGATAAACCACATGGCCAGCACCGCCGCGAAGAACAATTGGAACCCAGCATAGTTCGCGCGGATGTCGATCTGGCGATGCCAGTAGAGAAAATAGATGCCTGCGGCTAACAAGCCAGCATCGATGAGAATCAAGAGGAGTTCAAACATTGACGATAGTTCCTTTCAGTTGTCAGCTTCATTATAAAGTCCGGACACTTGCTGGTACCAACTAAACAAGCGGGTGATGACGATTTTGAGAACCGCGAACCCGGGAATCCCGAGGATGACCCCGGCGAGGCCGAAGAGGTTCCCGGCGGTGAGCAAGACGATGACGATCGTGATGGGATGCATCTCGAGTTTAGAGCCCATCACGAGTGGTGAAATCAGTTGGGTTTCGATCAGCCATTCGATGAAGAAGGTGATGATGACCGCGATCAACATCTTCGGACTCGTTGTTGCCCCGACGATCAATGCGGGAATCATCGCCAGTGCGGACCCGAAGTAAGGAATCAGGTTGAGGGGCCCAGCAATCAAGCCGAGGATCAAGCCGAAGCGCAACCCGATGATCGAAAAGCCGCTCATGAAGATGATCGCAACCGCCAAGGCGACGGTGAGTTGGCCTTGAACATAAGAGCCGACTTTCGTGTTCATTTCCTGAAGCATTTGGGTCACGCTGGCGCGTAACTTCGTCGGGAAAAGGACGACGATCTTGGGGACAAATTTGTGCCCGTCTTTGAGCATGAAAAACAAGATGATCGGGGCCGTCGAGATCGTCACCAAGACATTGCCGACGATCCCAACGAAGTTTTGCAGCTGGGTGACCGTGCCACTGACCCAGCTACCTTTTTTCAAGTTGAGGCTGTCCATGAACTCAGAGGCCAGGGTGTTGAGGTCTTTTTGCGAGATCAGGTCTTGGTGGGCGTTCAGGTCAGTCAGCCAGTTGCTGAAGTCGCGCCAATACGTCGGGTAGGATTGGACGATGTTCGTGAATTGATTTTCGATCGTCGGGACTAACTTGATGATCGCAACGGCGAGCAAGGCGAGCACCGCCAAGAAGACGAGGGCCACGGCCAAGGTGCGATGGAGCCCGCGGTGCGTCAGCCAGTTGACCAACGGGTTCAACAGGTAAAATAAGATCCCGGCGAAGATGAACGGTGGCGCGACGATCTTCAAGAACGTGCCCACTGGTTCAAACACCCATGAGATCTGCGTGAAGATCCAGATCGCCAGCAGGGCCAAGACGATATTCAAGCAGGCGGCAGTGAATTTGCTGTTCAAGAAGCGGCGGTAGAACCATGAGCGCTTTTCCATCAACGGCCTCCTTCATATTAGATAAATGATGATATGTTCATCATACCGAACTATCGCAGAAGATGCCACTGAGAGC
>CAKQZO010000232.1 GCA_934293835.1 uncultured Lacticaseibacillus sp.
GGGTTATCTCGGCGATCGTCGGCTTGTATCTGAGCTACACTTGGAACTGGGCCTCTGGGCCGGCGATCGTGCTGGTGGCCGCGGCGATGTTCGCCGTCTCGTTCTTATTTTCACCGAAGCAGGCGCTATGGGCGCACTTGAAGCGTCCGCGGGAGGTGGCCTAAGATGAAACGATTCATTCCCTTAGTGCTCGGGCTGGCCGCTGTGGTCGGCGGGGTGTTCTTCTTCGTCTTCAGTCGGCAGAACCACACGCCGCAAATCGCCGCCAAGGCTGCCCGGCTGCAGGTCGTGACGACTAACTCGATTCTTGAAGACATGGTGAACAACATCACCAAGCAGCGCGCCGATGTATACGCGATCGTGCCGCGCGGGGTCGATCCACACGAATACGAACCGCGGCCGGAGGACATCACCAAGGCCACCGAGGCCGACGTGATGTTTCACAACGGGTTGAACCTTGAAACCGGTGGGAACGGCTGGTTCAAGAAGGTGGTCAAGAGCGCCCACAAGGCGTTCAGCCAAGACGTGTTCGCGGCTTCTAGCGGGGTGCGCGCCAAGCATTTGACCACTAATGTCAACGAAGAAGATCCGCACGCATGGCTGGATCTGAACAACGGAATCGCCTATGTTAAGACCATCACACGGGTCTTGAAGCAAAAGGATCCGGCCAATGCGTCCTTCTACCAAGCCAACTCAGATCGGTATGTGGCCAAGCTCGAGGCGCTACACCAGAAAGCCCAGCCGCAGTTCGCCGACATTCCGGCCAACCAGCGCCTGTTGGTGACCTCAGAAGGTGCGTTCAAGTACTTCGCCGCGGCGTATCACGTGACCCCGGCGTATATCTGGGAGATCAACACCGAATCGCAAGGCACGCCAGAACAGATGAAGGCCGTTTTGGCCAAGATCGCTGCGTCTGATGTGCAACACCTGTTCGTCGAGACCTCGGTGTCGCCGAAGTCGATGAACAAGGTGGCCAAGGCGACCGGCCTGACGATCCATGCCAAGATCTTCACCGATTCGCTGGCCAAAAAAGGCACTACTGGGGACACCTACTACGCCATGATGAAGTGGAACCTGGACCAGATCCACGAAGGGTTGAGCCAAAGCTGAGACCACCAAAAAACGCCTAGTTCAGAGGAATTAGGCGTTTTTGCATGAGTGAAAAGGCGTATAATATTTGAGTCATATACGAAGTTGGAGGAAATGAATGAAATTAATCAGACAAGGGGTGCTCGTGATTCTGATC
The DNA here is from genome assembly GCA_934293835.1 of uncultured Lacticaseibacillus sp. Lineage (GTDB taxonomy): Bacteria > Bacillota > Bacilli > Lactobacillales > Lactobacillaceae > Lacticaseibacillus. The sequence continues at coordinate 1,247 of CAKQZO010000232.1, forward strand.
GCGCTGGGATGGTCGTTCGTGTCAGAGCTCGAGTACGTGGTTTATGCTGTGCTGGGGATCAGGCCAGCGACGCTTGGGTTGCATCCAGGGATGCTGATCGGGCTGTATGCCGAAGGAATCGCGGTGGCGCTCATGGTGCTTTGTTATCGCAAGCGGCCGTGGCTGACCGTAATGCCGCTCGAAGGCCGCACCACGGTTCGCCAGTACGGGCTCGGGGCGCTGGTGGGGTTGGGGATGTTTTCGGCCATCTGGGGGGTGGTCGTTCTCGGTGGTGGGTATCGCATCGTCGGCGTGCTTCGCCTCAGCCAAGTGGGCCTGATTAGCTTATATCTCGGTGGCTTTGGCATCCAGTCGCTACTTGAAGAGGTGCTGTGTCGCGGCTATCTCATGGGCTATTGGTTGAAGCAAGGGCGAGTATTGGCCGCGGTGATGATCAACACGCTGTTCTTCGCGCTCTTGCACGGCTTGAATCCTGGGTTCGATTTGCGTGCAGGGGTGGGCGTCTTCTGCTTTGGCCTGCTGATGTCGGAACTGCGGCTGGTGACCGGCAACCTCTGGCTCGGGGCCGCGGTGCACGGCGCGTGGAACTTCGCGGAAGGCATCCTCTACGGCACCGCGGTGTCAGGGATGCCCAATATTGGGCTGATCCTGCATTCACAGCCTGTGGCCGGGCACGTCTTGGTGACCGGCGGGACCTTCGGCATCGAGCGCAGTCTGCCGGCGCTTGTCGTGTTGCTCGGCGCCATCGGCTGGTGTGGGCTGAAGTATGCAAGCGGGTCTGCGCCAAAAGGCGGTTTGGGCAGCGACAGATAGGCCAAGGGGATGCAGAGGAACTAAAAATGAGGCCGTGACGTCGTCACAGCCCCATTTTTAGTTAGGCCACCACAGTCCATTCGTGGATCGATTTGCCGTCTGCATCTTTGAACACCAGCCAGGAGTTGGTGCCGCCGAAGTACAGGAACAAGCCGAGTTCGTTGACGCTTTTGAGCACCAGATCCTTGGTGGTGGTGAACGTCGTCGCGTCGAAGGCGTCGGCGTGTTCTTGGCGCAGTTGGTTGGCGAAGCGCGCGGAGAAGCCGAGGCTGCCATCGGCGTTCAGCGGCGCCGTGGCGAGTATCTTGGCCCCGGCCAGAAGCCGCAGCTCGTTGCGCTTTTGCCAGTAAACGGTGGCCTGGGTGCCGGCGAAGTCGGTGGTAAAAGGAATCTTGGCCACCGCGGCCTTGAAGCGGTGCTGGGCCTTGGCCGGTTGCTTCTTGGC
>CAKQZO010000233.1 GCA_934293835.1 uncultured Lacticaseibacillus sp.
GAGAGCGATGCGCTGGGTAACCGGTTGCATGAAGCCTTGTCACAATCTGCTGCATTTGTATCGAATTCTGTTGAAATGTAAATGTAAGTGGATATAAAACGATACATTAATTCAGAATGCCCGCAATCGGGCACTTAATGTAAAATTAATGTATACAAAGGCTTTACATTCGGCAGGAATACTGTATACTAAGAATCATAGTTAGCCAGACAGGTGGAAGGGAGTGTCATCAATGACATCAGTTACAATTATGAAGTGGAGTTTGCGGGCGTTGATCGCCTTGACCGTTGTCCTCATGTTTACCCACATGGCGACCGCCGCAATTCTTCTGTTAGCCGTCGATGTGCACTTCGGCGTTTTCTACGAAATGACGCGTAACAAGTGCGATCGTCGCCAACTTAAACACATCCCGGTAACGCACCGGATGTAATCCTTCAGCGACAACAGGGCCTTCCGTGACGGGAGGCTATTTTTGTCGGCTAATCTCTTGCAAACACCCGTTCGTTCTGGTACGCTAAGGGTAATCAATCGCAGTCTTGATACTGCGAGACACTAACTCGTCACGGCTAGCCGTGCAGGTGATAGAAAGGAGTGGGCCCATGCCTACCCGCAAGACTGAAAAACGCTGGGAAGATATTCTCAACACCATTCATCATTCGATTGAAGAGCGAGGCTTTCCACCGACCGTGCGTGAAATCGGCAAAGCCGTGGGCTTGTCAAGTTCCAGTACGGTGGCGGCGCATCTGACGCGACTCGAGGCGCAAGGGCTGATCGCCAAAGATCCCACCAAGCCGCGCACGCTGATGCTCACGCAGGCCGGCCGCGACTATATCGGCGTGGCGAATGAAGGCATCCCGATCGTTGGGACAGTGGCCGCTGGCGTGCCCATCACGGCGATTCAAAACATCGACGACTATTTCCCCTTGCCCGACGACCTCGGGTATGAGGCCGATGAGTTGTTCATGTTGCGAGTTTCTGGCAATTCGATGATCAAGATGGGCATTTTAGACGGCGATCAGATCATCGTCAAGAAGCAACAGAATGCCGAGAACGGCCAGGTGGTCGTCGCGATGACCGAAGAGAGCGAAGCGACCGTCAAGCGTTTTTACAAAGAGGCCGGCCGCGTGCGGTTGCATCCCGAAAACGACGACATGGCGGATATGTATTTCGATACCGTCGCAATCTTGGGCGTCGTCGTCAGCCTGTATCGTCCGGCACTGGTTTAGAAGAAGAGGCTGTGACGAAAGGCGGTTTTGGTACCGACGGATAGCCTAAGCAGACGCTGGGTCCGAACTTTGGACCTAGTGTTTGGTGTAGCTATCTACTCGGTACCGGCCTTTTGGAACGTAACATCATCGGGTACAAAAACGGGGCTGTGACTTTTGTCACAGCCCCGTTTTTGTTTGGATCCTCAGTGCAGGGTGCGCACGGCGAGCATCACGATCGGGATGACCACCATCGAAAACAGGGTCGTGGCGCTGACCGTGATGGAGGCGTTCGAGGCATCTGCCCCGTAGAGCTTGGCGACGACTGGTGCGTTGGTCATCACCGGCATGGCCGACTGCAACAAGAAGACCTGTTTCATCAAGACCGGTACGGGAGCGGCGAAGACCAGCAAGAACATGATGATCGGGGCGAACACGAAGCGGCCTGAGAAGATGCCGAGGAGCTCGCGGTTGAAGCGAATGTTGCGCAACCCGGCCTGATACATGCAGATGCCGATGAAAAACATCGAGCCAGGAATCGTGAGGTCACCGACGTAGGTCAAATCACTCATCAAGAAATCTGGGAGCTTGACGCGAATCAAGACCAAGATCACCCCGACGATGAAGCCGAGTAGTGGTGGGGAGAAGACCTTGCCGAGCACTTTCTTGAGATCAAAATGCGCGGCGTGCGGGCCATCGGCTTGGATCAGGTACACACCGATCGTCCAGAAAATCGTGGTGTTGGCCATGTAGTAGACGAGCACGTAAGGCAGGCTTTTGGGGCCAAACAAGGCCATGTTGACCGGGAGGCCGATGAAAACGGTGTTGGAGTTGAAAAACATCGATTTGAACAGGCCTCGGCGCCCCTTAGGCACCGCCAAGGCCTTGCAGACGCCGAACGACAGGCCAAACAAGATGGCCATCGACATGACTGGAAAACGCAGGTCTGGCAGGATCGTGGCCAGTTGCTTGGCGGAGAAGTCACTGGTGATGGTGACGATCATGTAGGCTGGCAGGGCGACTTGAGTGACGATCTTGGCGATGATGCGGCTGGAACGATCATTGAACCAGCCGATCGCCGTGAGAATGTAACCGATGGCAATCAAGATCAAGATCTCGAGCACGCCGAAAACGCTGGAAATAAATGCGGTCAAGGGAAAAACTCCTTATCAGATAAATAATGGCCGAAGCTAGACGCAACCTGGCGAGCAAGTCCGTCCCTTATTGAGTGTAGCGCATTTGCAGGTTGATTAATAGTAATGGTG
>CAKQZO010000234.1 GCA_934293835.1 uncultured Lacticaseibacillus sp.
CGATCACGCCGATCACCGCCACCAAAATGCCGGGCCGGAAATATTTTTTCAGCATCGATAGATCTGACTCTAAGCCAGCGATGAACATCAAGCAGATGACCCCGATCTCGGCAAAATCATTCACCAAGGTCGTCGGCTGCACCCAACCCAACAGCGCCGGGCCTAACAAGACCCCGGCCAGCAGCTGGCCGATCACCGCGGGAATGCCGAACTTGAGGCTGAGGTGGCTCAACAACAGCGTCGCCACCAAGATCAACGCTAATGTACCAAGATAACCCAAATCACGCCTTCTTTCTCACGTCTAGTCTGCGCTCAGGCGTAGCTGATAGGCGTTGCGTTCTGGCACCGGCTCGTCGAGATAGACGATCCCGCGGAACTGATAGCCGGCCGCCGCGATCACGTGTTGCATGATCTGATTCTGGGCATGCGTGTCGATCCGCAAGTCGCGAAAACCTTGGGCATAGGCCTCAGAAGTCAGGTTGCTCATGAAGAAGCGACTCAGCTGCTGCCCTCGATAACTGCCATCAAGCGCAAAGCGGTGAATCATCATGTAGGGCAAGTCCCCTGCCCAACCGGCCCCATCGATGCGCTTGTAATACGGGTCGGGGCCAACGATCAAGCTGGCGGTGCCGGCGACCTGACCATCGACGATCAATACGCGGTTGGTGCCAGCGGCGATGTCTTGTGCCACTGCGGGTTGATCGGGATAAGTGCCTTGCCACTGATCGATGTGCTGCGCCTTCAAAAAGGCACGGGCGGATTCGATGATCGTCATGATTGCGGGAACGTCATTAACCGTTCCTGGACGGACAAAAATAGCGGGCATAGTGCAACCTCCAAAATAAGTGATTGCAACTATTGTCCCGCATTTAAGATGAGAATTCAATTAGTTTTCTAATCACTGGACCCGAACGTCATGGCGTGCTTCAACGCGTGCGGCCCCTTGTGGTGGTGGCACCCACCGTGGCGATGCCGCCCGTGGCCTTCAAGCATCGCCTTGATGCGAATCTGCTTGGTCTGTTCCTTGGCGATGCGGACTTGTTGATGCCCACAGATCACCGCGGTGGTGGCGGCGATACCGGCAACGATGACGCTCGCGTGTAGCGCTGCGAGTGGCAACACCAAATCGGGATTATCTTTTAGTGTTTGATCGAACGTGGCGATCGGTGCCGTGGTCGTCTCAATGAACTTATCCATGAGTGCTTTCGTCTCTTTGAACATCATACATCCTCCTTATACCGTGACGTCGCCATCTAGCTTACCTGTTGGTGCAACCATGCGCCCAGATGCGTGAAGTAATCATCTGGATTGTCGAGCATCTGGCCGTGCCCGGCGTGCGGTGTGATGTGTAGCGTGGCGTCTGGCAACTCCTTGGCCATGCGCCGAGCCGCGGTGAGCGGCATGGTCTCGTGCCCGCCAAAAGTCAAATAAGTCGGTAGCTTGATCTGTGCAAGATCACCGCGCCGGTCCCAATCCTTCAACGCGCCCACCATCACGAACTCGTTGTCGCCTTGAAAATAATTGTACACCGGCGCCGCCAACGTCGAAATCAGGTGCCGCGGCTGGGCATCGGCGTGGTGGTGCAGATACTGCTCGCCTAACTGCGCCACCAGCTGCTGATAGCGCGCATCGTCAAAGGCGTGGGCGTTTTCAACCTGGCGCATGTAGGCCACGTCTTCTGCCGAGAACAGCTGCTCGCGCAGCACGTTGATGTGGGCGAGGTACTCATCGAGGTTGTCGATCATCCCCGATAAGATCACCCCGGCGAGGTGCTCGGGGTAGCGCAGCGCATATTCGATCGCCAACACGCCGCCCCATGACTGCCCCAGCAAGAAGAAATGGTCTAGGCCCAGCTTCTGGCGCACTTCTTCGACTTCTTGCACATAATAGTCGATGTTCAAGAACCGGGCGCGATTCTCCGGGTCTGAGAAATCCGGCTGATCTGAGAAGAATGACCCAAGCTGGTCATACCGCGTCACACGCACCCCGTACGGTGCCAACCGCTCTGCGAAATTCTCGAAGATCTCATTCGTGCCACCGGGACCGCCGTGCAGCGTCAATAGCTGAATCTCGCCACTGCCGGTTGTCTGCGTCCACAGGTGGTACCCGTTATCCAAGGTGATAAACCGGGTGCCGTCTCGCCTATACTTTACCAATCCGATCAGCCCTTCCATTTGACTCTAACCACATTTTACAGCGCTTACGCCCTAATTTGCAAAACTTGTCTTAACTCAGCCTTTTGCCGCATCACAAAACCGCCCGAATTGGGTACAATAGAGTCAAGAAGGAAGGCGAAGCGATGGCAATCCGCACAGATCCTCAAACCGGCTTAGACGACGCAGCGATTCAAGGGGCCGAACAAAACACGGCGCTTGCGCCTTTGACCGCCAGCGTCGGGCAAATCATCACCCAAAACACCCTGACGCTGTTCAACTTCGTCAACCTCGCACTCGGCGCACTCATCGT
>CAKQZO010000235.1 GCA_934293835.1 uncultured Lacticaseibacillus sp.
TCTATTAACAGACGTATTATCGCATATTCGGCAGTTCATTCAAAGTCCATTGCCGATTGGAATCCCGTTGTTTTATGAACTCGCGTCTATTAACGAACACTAAAAATGACTTTTGCAACCAAAAAAATAGCCCGGTGCGCAACGCTCACGTTACGCTGCCGGGCTTAAAAGCAAGATCGTTACGTTTCCGGAGGCAACTTGTTCTCCCAACTTTGCATCTGATCTAAGAAGCGCTTGGCTTTGGGCACGACGCCAACCATGTCGCGATAGATGCGGTCAAGGACGCGTCTGAGCTCCGCCTTAGTTGCGGCAGACACGGTGACGCTGTGCAGCTGATCAAGAGCCAACACCGAAAACCAGCGAAGCAAGTACATCGCCTTTGGGGTCACCCGAAAGCGGTAGTTGTCCAGGTGCCAGTGCGCCTGACACAAGACCCCGCCATAACTTTCCGAGAAATCTAGTGGTAGGTCTGTGCGTCCGTCGATGACGCACCCGCGCCACTCGGGTTGCACCCCAAAAGCTTGGAGGAGTTGGACCTCAGCGATATTCGTTACGATCGCCGGATCGACTCCATCATCGATCAACGCCAGCGACTGCCGCGCATGTGCATACCAGCGGGGAATTGGCTCGCTATCTGGGAAGGCCTGATCAATCAGACTCAAGATATAGGTTGCATAGGCATTCAAGGTGATGTCTTGGCTGATGTGTTGGAACTGTTGCGCTTCTTTGACCGTCGTCATGAAGCTCAGACCATTGTCGTTGATGTTGCCGACGTAACTGCCTTCGGTGAACGGCAAGAAGCCGGCCGCCATCCGAAACCCCGGCTTGCGAGCGCGGTGCAACATAAACATCTTCTTGCCAAAATGGTCGGTCAACAGCTTGACGAGCATGTCGGATTCGCGATAGTTATGCCGCGCCAAGACCAATCCTTGAAAAGCCGCAACCTCGCGACTCATCGCAGATCCTTGAGATTATAACCGAGTGTGCGCAGATATTGGTTATTGTCTCGCCAATTTTTCTGTACGCGCACCCACAGCTTCAAGTTGACCTTCTCCCCTAGTAGCAATTCGATTTCGCGGCGCGCGCGGGTCCCAATTTTCTTGAGCATACTGCCACCCTTGCCGATGACGATCGCCTTTTGACCGTCGCGCTCGACGATGATGTAGGCCTCAATGATCAGCTTACCCGTATCGGTACGGTCTTTCATACGCTCAACGACGACAGCCGCAGAGTGCGGAATTTCCTTTTCGGTGAGGTGCAAGATCTGTTCGCGGATCAATTCACCAACAACGAAATATTCCGGATGGTCGGTCAGCTGATCGTCTGGATAATACTGGGGGCCCTCCGGTAGGTGGGCGATCAGATCGTGCAACAAGTCATCGACGTTATTGCCTTCGGTCGCCGAAATCGGAAAGACGCCCGCAAAATCATGGCCGTGACGATAATGGTCAATGAACGGCAACAAGTCATCTGGATGCACCAGGTCGATCTTGTTGACGACCAAGTACACCGGCTTAGACACGTTGGCCAATTGACTCATGATGTATTGATCACCGGCCCCCGGGCGTTCATCCGCAGGCACCATAAATAGGACGGCGTCGACTTGATTAAGCGTCGACAACGCTGCGGTATCCATGTAATCATCTAGCGCGTTCTTGGGCTTGTGAACGCCGGGCGTATCGACAAAAACGATCTGTGCATCGGCATCAGTGTAAATGCCGTTGATCTTGTTGCGGGTCGTCTGGGCCTTCGGCGACATGATGGCAATTTTTTCACCGAGGACCCGGTTCATGAAGGTAGACTTGCCGACGTTAGGCCGACCGATGATGGCAACGAAACCAGAATGATGTGTCAAATGAGTTCTCCTTTTGAAAATGCTTGTGGCAAAAGTGCTTGAACGGTGGTCGTCAAGCAGTTACCGTTAAGATTGGTCAGATACACCGGTGCCGTTTGCGGTAAAAATTCACTGATCACCTGCCGGCAGGCCCCACACGGACTGATTGGCCCAGCGGTTTGGCCGATTATGGCCATGGCGACGATGTCTTGATGGCCAGCCGCCACAGCGGTGAAGAGCGCCGTGCGTTCGGCACAATTGGTGAGGCCATAGCTGGCGTTTTCGATGTTACAGCCGGCAAAGATTTGGCCATCTGCTGTGCGGACTGCGGCGCCAACGGCAAAATGTGAATATGGCACATAGGCATTCGCCCGTGCGGCTGTTGCCGCTTCAATTAACTCATGCATCACGATCTCCCGAATAGATATGGCCAAAATATGATTATTCCGATCACCGCCGCGGCACCGGCGGCGACTAGCACTGCGCCTGCGGCTAAATCCAGCACTCGTGCGACCCGCGGATCGGGATCAAAGCGCGTCCCGACTTGCAAGCGCACCAGCGCTTCGATGGCTGTGTTGACGAGTTCAAACGCCACCACTAGAC
>CAKQZO010000236.1 GCA_934293835.1 uncultured Lacticaseibacillus sp.
TGAGTCCTTTTTTGCCCGAGATCGGTTGTATGGTGAGTGGGATGATGGTGGCCGCTTCGGCTTCTTCTCGATGGCATTAATTGAAATGTTGCAGGTGATTGATTTCATTCCAGATATCATTCACGTCAACGATTGGCATACCGCCTTCGTGCCCGTGTTGTTGAAGGACAAGTATCAGTGGATCGCACCGTATGCCAACATGCGCACTCAGTTAACGATTCATAACCTTCAGTTTCAGGGATGGTATCCGCCGTCGGTGCTCAGCGATGTCTTCGGTATTGGGCGCCAGTTTGCAGACGATGATGGGTTCATGCAAGATGGGCAAGTGAACTACCTGAAGGGAGGGATCAACTTCGCCGATCTGGTCACGACCGTCAGCCCGAGTTATGCCAGCGAGATTCAAACCCCGGCGTTCGGTGAACAGCTTGACGGGACGCTGCGGAAGCAGAGCTGGAAGTTGCGGGGCATTTTGAATGGGATCGATACCAAACTCTACGATCCTCAGACGGATACCCACCTGTATGCGAACTTCAGTGCCGATGATCTCAGCGGGAAGACTCAAGATAAGCGGGCCTTGCAGGAAGAGTGCGGCTTGCCGCAAAGCAACGTGCCGCTGTTTGGCGTTGTTTCCCGGCTGACACGCCAAAAAGGAATGGATGTGTTGATCGAGGCGCTCGATCGGCTTCTACCAGATACTGCGTGTCAGGTCGTTGTTTTAGGGACCGGAGACGCTGATCTCGAACGACATTTTTCGGAGCTCCACACGCGTTACGCGGGTAAGGTTGCAACAGTGATCGGATTTGATACGGCGCTTGCGCAGCGCATCTATGGCGGCGTTGATTTCTTTGTGATGCCTTCAGCATTCGAGCCGAGCGGTCTGGCGCAGATGATGGCGATGCGGTATGGCGCCTTGCCCGTCGTTCACGAAACCGGTGGGCTACGCGATTCGGTGGTGGCGTATGATGCAACGACTGGCGGTGGGGATGGCTTCTCGTTTTGGGAGTTCAATGCAGGGGTGCTGGCGGATACACTGACGCGTGCGGCGCGGGTCTACGTCGAAGAGCCGAAGAGCTATCAACAGTTGCAACAAAATGCGATGCATCAAGATTTTGATTGGGTGCATGCGGCAACGACGTATCTTGCAGGGTATCAGTCATTATTAGGCTGAATTTGGCAGGTGAGACGGCCAGGTGCCGTCTTTTTTTGAAAGGAGCAACGGGTATGGCATTAACCAAGAAACGTTTTATCGCAGATTATCAAGATGAGGCAATGCATCTCTTCGCCGATTCCCTAGAGCACCTTTCGCTCCTGCAGCAATATCAGGCACTGGCGTTCTTGGTCAAAGGCTATTATGCGACGGATTGGGCGAAAACCAAGGCGGATTATGACCATCACCAACAAAAGCAAGTCTATTATTTCTCCATCGAGTTCCTGCCAGGACGGTTGCTCGCCTCTAATCTTTTGAATTTAGGGGTTAAAGAAACCGTCGAATCAGGATTAGCGGCACTAGGGATTGATTCTGCTGCGTTGTATGCCGCGGAAGGCGATCCAGGGTTGGGCAACGGCGGATTAGGGCGACTCGCGAGCGCATTTTTAGATGCGATGGCCGCGGTAGGAATGGCCGGTAACGGCAACGGGATTCGTTATCAGTATGGGTTGTTCCAACAACGCTTTGTCGATGGCTATCAAGTCGAGTTACCGGATGACTGGTTACGAGATCCTTACATCTGGGAGACGCGCAAGGAAGACCGGGCGGTGATCGTCCGCTTCGGGGGCCGGGTCACCTTGGTTCCGGCTACCGATGGAACGCTTGAGGCGGAGTATTACGATGCAGACGAAGTGTTAGCGGTGCCTTATGATACGGCGATGGTCGGCTACCACAATCACGTGGTCAACACGTTGCGACTTTGGCGGGCGGAGTCTGTTCCTGGTCATGCGCATAGTCTGGAAGACAAGGCACGTGTGAATGCGATTACCCAGATTCTTTACCCTGATGATTCGGATACTGCGGGGCGTGAATTGCGTCTGCGGCAAGAGTATTTCTTCACCTCAGCTGGCATTCAGAGCATTATCACCCATTATCGCCGGTTTCACCAAGACTTACACTTATTGCCGAAGTTCGTTAGCATCCACATCAACGACACCCATCCTGCTGTGGCCGTCTTAGAATTGATGCGCATTCTGTTAGACGATGCCCATCTACCATGGGAAGAGGCTTGGCGGATTACGGTGGCGACAATGAGCTACACCAACCATACGTTGATGGCAGAAGCGTTAGAGACATGGCCTGAGGAGATGTTCGCGCGGATACTGCCACGGCTCGCTCAGCTTGCTCAAGAAGTTGACCGGCGGTTCCGCCAACAATATACGCGTTTGTTCGGAGAGAATCTCGTCGCGCGGTGTGCGCCGTTAGCCAACGGCTAT
>CAKQZO010000237.1 GCA_934293835.1 uncultured Lacticaseibacillus sp.
GAGTCACATCTGGGCCTACTAGACCAGTTTGGTGCAAGTGAAGTTGCCGAGCTGTTGGCGACCTATCAGGTCACATATCGTGATTATCGGCAGGCAGTCTCTGCGTTGAAGAAGAAACAGGCCAACGAGCAGGAGTGGGCACAGCGGCTGGATATGTTGCAGTTTCAGGTTCAAGAGATCCAGGCCGCAGAATTACACGCCGGCGAAGAAGATGAGTTGATGGCTGAGCGGGATCGGCTCGCCAACTTCCAGAAAATCTCGGAAGCCTTGAATGCTAGCGCCGCTGTGTTAGGTGATGAAGACGTTAATCCGCTGGATCAAGTTGCTGAAGCGATGCGTAACATGCAGGATATCGCAGATCTCGATGACGCCTTTGCGGCAATCGCCAGTGAGTTGGAATCGGCCTATTATAGTCTCCAAGATGTTCAGGGCGACTTGGCACGCCAGGTCGATGATCTATCGTGGGATGAAGGCCGGCTTGACATGGTCGAAAAGCGTTTGGAACTATTCTTACAGTTGGAGCGCAAGTATGGTGATTCGCTGGAAGCTGTGATGACGTACGGGCAAAAGGCGGCTAAGGAGCTGGCAGCAATGCAAGCAACCGAAGCTGATGCGTCGGGGCTAGAGAGTCGAGTTGATACCCTGCATGAGCAGCTGTTGACGATCGGCGGTAAGCTGAGCCAGGCGCGTAAGCGGGCGGCTGTAGCGTTAGTGGAAGCAATCCATCAACAACTTGCCGCGTTGTACATGGCCAAGACAGTTTTTTCCGTGCAATTTGCTCCGTTAGCTCATGATCTGCGGCCTGATGGGCTGGATGTGGTTGAATTTTACATTCAGACTAATCCGGGCGAAGCGGCTAAGCCGCTGGCCAAGATTGCGAGTGGGGGAGAATTGTCACGGATTATGTTGGCGCTGAAGACAATCTTTGCGAAGTCTGATGGCGTGACAAGTATCATTTTTGATGAGGTGGATACCGGCGTCTCCGGCCGTGTCGCGCAGGCGATTGCCAACAAGATCTCGGTAATTTCCCAACGCTCACAAGTTTTGTGCATCACGCACCTACCACAGGTGGCAGCGATGAGCGATCATCAGTATCTAATCCAAAAAAATGTGGCAGATGGTCGCACCAAGACGGTGGTAACCCCACTTAATGCGAAACAGCGGGTCTCTGAAATCGCACGAATGCTTGCTGGCGAAGAGGTCACAACGTTGGCCATTGAGCATGCCGGTGAGTTGTTGGCGATGGCTGCTAAGACTCGCCAGACACTAGGTACTGAAGATTAAGACGAAAACAGCCGCTCAGAATAAGGCTCTGGGCGGCTGTTTGATAACGCAACGGTAGGGAATGAATGAGTGATGTATATTTACACGCGCTTCAGGTAGGTTAGTTGGTCGAGGGTAATGACACGGTAGAGATTACTTTGATAGGCAACAAGGAGATAGCGATTTTGATCGAGTTGGCGCGTGATCGTCCCGACCAAGGCGCTGGGGGTGTCTTTAAAGAACACCGCAACGCGGTAGTGCTGTGTCAGGCTCTGATTCACAAACAAGCGCCGTTGGGAAAGCGGCATGGTCAACACCGGCGCCTCCAACGCGAAGAATTGACGGTATGACGCGATGAGGTTGTGTTTGACAGCTGAGAAAGTCTGGGCCTTATTTTCCATGATGAGTCCTCCGAACGCTTGTTTGATTTAACAAGGTTATTATACGAACGTACGTTCATAAATGCAACCCCTAAAATGATTTGATTTTAATGGGGCTGTGACAAAATGCGGTTTTGGTAACGACGGATAGCCTAAGCAGACGCTGGGTCCGAACTTTGGACCTAGTGTGGTGTTCCTATCTGCTCGTTGCCGGCCTTTTGGAACGTAACATCACTGGAATATTCGGGCACATGAAAGGGGCTGTGGCGTTTTGTCACAGTCCTACCCGGTGACTTGGGTTGTCTTTATCGATCCCGTTAATTTAGTAGCGCGGTTAACAAATTGAATTGAGATAAGCAGGTGAGTCAATGGCATTGGCAGTCGTATTTGGTGGCGGAGGAGCGCGCGGTGCTTTCCAGGCCGGGGTCTGGGCAACCATTGCTCCGTATATCAAGCCGCGATTCGTAATTGGAAGCTCGATTGGTGCAATCAACGGCTGGGCAACAACGCGACTAGCGCCAGAAGCTTTGGTCACCTGGTGGCTCACCAAGGCGCCGAAGCGACTACCACCATATCAGCGTCAGGCTCTGGAGCCATTGCTGGCAGATTTGTTGGCACTACCGTTGCGGGCGCCTTGGCCGGCACTGGCGGTCGCGACGCCACTGGGAGTCCGTGTGCCACATGTCGTGACCTTGACGGCTAAAAACGGGTTACCGTGGTTGCTGGCGAGTAGTGCATTGCCTGGTTGGTATACAC
>CAKQZO010000238.1 GCA_934293835.1 uncultured Lacticaseibacillus sp.
GTTTGGTGACGGCAGCAGCGAAGCACTCACGCCGGTGAAGACGGCCGCCATGCAGCGTTTTGAATTTGCGCCGCGCACGGTATCCAGTTTGAAGCTGACGAAGTTGGTCAAGGACAAGGATGCCTCGGCCTTCCCGGCACTGACCCAGATCGAAGTTTATCGTTAAGGTGATGTGAATAGGCTTACTGAGTGACAGTCATCTTGAAGATGGCTGTTTTTTCTTGGTAATTTGTGTTGACGGCGTTTACATTTTGGACTAGGCTTAACTTGGCAACTGAGTAAAACGTTTAACTAAGCCTTTTGAGGAGGAGTTTGTCCATGCAACGAGTCACCAAAGCAACCTTTTTTCAGTCTGCATTCGCCCCAGTGGCGGAACTTAAGACGATCTTACCGCGTCTGAAGCGCAACGATGCGATCGTTCAGCAGGTCATTGAGACGGCGGACAACGCACTGAAGAAGAAGTTTGTCTTCAACATGGAGTGGGATCTGGAACGAACTGACGTGCCGGTGATTTTCAAAGACAAGATCGATTGGGAATATAAACCGGCAGACGACGATGAGTTCATCTGGGCGTTCAACCGTCATCAGTTTCTGTTGTGTCTGGCGCAAGCCTACCTGATCACCGGCGAGGAAAAATATGCGCAAGGCTATGTCGAGTTGATTACCAATTTCATCGAGGATCAGCCGATCAGCTCGGAAAACCGTAACACCACGTGGCGCATTCTCGAAATCGGGTTTCGGACCGAGCGGTGGTTGAAGTCGTTGTATATGCTGCAAGGAAGCGCCGCGTTGACCGATGACGTGTTGAACACGATCTATCAGTCGATGCGTGTCCACGAAACCACGCTGCTCGATGAGAACAAGCCGTATAACTACTCGACCAACTGGGGCGTGTTCGAGAACTTCGGGTTGTTCTTGTACGGTTGCCTACTGCCGCACAACGACGATACGGCCCGTGCCTTGAAGGACTCATTGGCATATCTGAACCGGGAGTTACACACGCAGATTCAAACCGATGGGATGCAGGTCGAATCTTCAGCACTGTATCACAACGAGGTCTTGCGGGTGATGCTGGAGGTTATCTTGTTTGCGCGGCGGTTGAACCTCGCGCTGCCGGCGGGATTTGTCGCCCAGGTACGCAAAATGGCAGATGCGTCGCGCTATCTTGCTAAGCCTGATGGCACCCAATTGTTGTACGGTGATTCTGATGTGCAACACCTCGACACGCCTTGGCAACTCGCCGCAGTGGTGTTTGCGGATGGCAGCTTTAAACAGAAGGGTGCAGCGGCGCTGACGTATGAGAACGCGTGGCTGTTTTCGCGCCACGATGCCGCGATTTACAATGGGCTCACTGTGCGCGATCCCGCCCAGCAGTCGATTGCTTTAGAGTCGTCTGGCCATTATGTCTTGCGTTCGAGCTGGCAGCGCGATGCGAATATGCTCCATATGCATTGCGGACAGATCGGCAGCGGACACGGGCACAGTGACCTGTTGCACGTCGATTGGATCGTCGGGGGCAAAGACGTGTTGGTCGATGCGGGGCGCTACACCTATGTTGACAAGCCAGAGCGGTATCAGTTCAAGATGATGCCGGCCCATAACACGCTCATGGTCGATGGCATCGATCCGCACCATTATGCGACGAGCTGGAATCTGACGACAGTGGTCGATGAGCTGAAGAGCTCCCTGCAGACTGGCCCCGGCTTCGAATTCTTCGAAGGCGGTCATGACGGCTACATGAAGCTAGATAATCCAGTTTACGTGACGCGCAAGGTCTTGCATCTGCAACCGGATATTTATTTGCTGATCGATCAAGTCAAGACTTCTGGCCACCATCACTACCAGCAGGCGTTCCACTATGATGCGCGTGGTGAGGTCACGCTGACCGGGCATGTCGCGCGCTTTCAAACGGGAGCGGTTGTCGCCACCAGTGTCTTTGATTCGCGCTTAACGGCGACGCTTGCAGCCAGCGAACAATCCGATCATTACAACAGTAAGGTCGGTAACCAGCAGGTGCTGGCGACCGGTGATTTCACCGGCAACCAATCATTGTATACCGTGTTAGCGATCGGTGAGCCTGGCGGTGTCAGCGTGAAACGGGTGCCGGTCGAAGATGTCAAACGCGGGATTGTCGTTCCTGAAGCCGAGGCGGAGGCGCTGATGATCACCAACGGGGCGCAGCGGTATCTGGTCATCATCGCCAAGGGAAACATCACTTACGGCACCAATCTCTTCAAGGTCGGCGAGCACTATACGGAAGCACAGTTAACATTTTTTGATCTGAATTCTGATCAGACATATGGCACGGTTGCCAGTTGGTAATCTATCAACGCTTGTGGCCCGCGAGTGACATCGCGGCCACGGGCGTTGTTTGTTTGGCA
>CAKQZO010000239.1 GCA_934293835.1 uncultured Lacticaseibacillus sp.
GCCTTACCCAGCAATGCATCCGACTGGGCTTCAAGCCAGTCAGCTAACTCACTAATGCCGTATTGATCCATGATGACCTCCAGATATCTAATGTCTAGAGTCCATTGTATCATTTTCCGCAAAGACTGTAACCCGACAGTAACCAATGTCATCACAAAACGCCTATAATAAGGTTAGCACCAGTATCTTCGAGGAGGGATAGATATGTCCGAAACTAACCATCAACTACCGATGTATGATGCCTTCGGCCAACCGACGACCTTGAAGCCCAAAATCACTTACAAGCTCCGTGTCAAGAACGGTTACATCTTGGCGTTGCTTCCCGATCAACACCAACGACGCTTGCCGAACTTGCTGACCCAGCGCCGAACGCATTAACAACTGCGGCTGAGCCCAAGCACCGGCTCAGCCGTGAGTAAAAGCATCGCCCCTTGCAGAAGTTGCTCTTTTGCAGGGGGCGATGCTTTTTTATTTGAGGTTACACCCGCGCCGACTTACAACGAGGCACTACTCCCGCTACGGTGTTCGGCTTGTTCTCGCTTTACACCCAAATTGTAACACGTTCATTGACGACTTATACAACTGACTACTTCAGGCTACCAGACAGAAGCCGCGTTTCATCACGTACAGGCTCGACAGCTTTGACCTTGCTCGGCGTTGATTCGCATTCACGGCTGCTTCGGCTCGGTCAGGCTCATCAAGATCACGGTGACGACGATGATCACGCCGCCGAGTGTCTCCGCCCAGCTGAGGTGAAAGCCCATCAGTAGCACCGCGGTCAACGTCGCGCCCAATGGCTCGAAGGCATCGAGCAAGCTGACCGCCGTGACGGATATGTATTGCATCGCCATCAAATAAAATAGATAGGCGATGATCGTCCCGCCGATCACAACGAAGGCATACACGCTCCACAATAAGAAATTCAGGTGCGGTGGCGCCACCCAAAACGGCCGCACGAACGTCATGACGATGCCGCCGAGCAACTGCGCCCAGGCCGTGATCGTCAACGGCGAATAGGTCTCAAGCAGCGTCGCCGGCAAGATCGCGTAGCTGGCCGCAGCCAGTGCCGCCAGCAGGCCCCAGAATAAGGCGCTGGGGCTGATTGCCAGCTGCGTCAGCTGGCCCTTGGTCACAACCAGCAACGTCCCCAACAGTGCCAAGGCGACGATGATCACATCGATGCGCCGCGGCAGCTGCCACGACTGCAACGCGACATACACCATCACCACCACCGGCGACAAAAACTGCAAGATCGTGGCCGTCGGCGCGTTGGCCACCGCCACAGCCTTGAAGTAGATGTATTGCATCGCGATCATCCCAAACAAGATGAACACGATCAACTGCAAGGCCGAGCGCCGGTTGCGCCACGGCGCCCAGACCGCCCCGCGATCTTGATGAATGGCGATCAGCATCGTCACCACGCCGGCGATCAACATCTTGGAGCTGATCAACCAAGCCACCGTCATCCGGTGATCGAACAAGAGCTCACTGGCCGGCCCAGAGATCCCCCATAGAAGCGACGCTAAAATGCCCAGGCCGATGCCTAACAACCGTTTACTGTGCATCAATCCCGTCCCTCTGCTTGCCAGCCCTCGAGGTGGTCATCGATCAACCCCGCGCCTTCAAGATAACTGTAGATGATCACCGGCCCGACGAACTTGAAGCCACGCTTCTTCATGTCTTTGGCGATCTGTTGGGACAGCGGCGATTGCGTCGGAATGTCTGCCTCTGTCTGCGGGCGGTTGACGACCGGCTTGCCTGCGACGAACCCCCACAAGTAGCGATCGAAGCTCCCGAATTCTGCCTGCACCCGCAAGATGGCCTGCGCATTGGTCACGACCGCCTGCAGCTTCATACGGTTGCGGATCAGCTCAGGATTCGCCTGCAACTGCGCCAAGTCGTCTGCGGTCATCTTGGCGACGCGGGCAATGTCGAACTGGTGGAACGCCCGGTTAATGGCCGCCCTTTTTTTGAGCACCATCAACCAGTTCAGCCCGGCTTGGAAGCCTTCTAAGCTCAGCAACTCAAACAAGGCCCGATCGTCATGCAAGGGCTTACCCCATTCATGATCGTGATAGGCCAACAATAACGGGTCGCGTTCGGCCCATGCCAGTCGTGATGTCATCTTGGTTCCTCCGATGCGAATTCTGTGTTCACGCTAATAACATATTACGCGAAATCCACGGCTAAAAAAGCCCTGAAGGGAAATTTTATCGTCTAGCCGAGCATCCAAAAAGGCCGTGACCTCTGCCACAGCCTCGTTGCGCTGATTACTGATTAAGCCGTCTTGACGATCAATACATCGCAAGGCGCTGTGCGGTTGACATATTCGGTGACGGAGCCGACTAAGACGCGCTCCATCGCGTTCAACCCGGTCGCCC
>CAKQZO010000240.1 GCA_934293835.1 uncultured Lacticaseibacillus sp.
TACTTGCGCGGTTAGTGTAATGGATCGCACGTGAGATTCCGGTTCTCGAAATCCGGGTTCGACTCCCGGGCTGCGCAGAATCCCCCATGTCTGGGGCAATAAGACGAGTCAGACGCCTAGTGATAGGCGTTTTTATTTTGCCCGATCAGAAGACGCGGTGCCGAGGACCAATTATCTGCCGAAAATCGAGTCAGTTTCTTTTTGAAAGCTAGCCAGCTGTGCTATGCTAGTGGCAGTAAAAAAATCTCAGGAAGAGTTTGACCTTTTTTGACTTTTGACGTATGCTTAGCACTGTAATTAAATGAGTGCTAATTCCGCATTGTAATCGAGGAGGAATATTATGTTAGTCCCAACAGTCGTTGAACAAACTAGCCGTGGCGAACGCGCCTACGACATTTACTCACGCTTACTCAAAGACCGGATCATCATGTTGTCCGGCGAAATCAATGATCAGGTGTCTAACTCCATCATCGCGCAGTTGCTTTTCTTGGATGCGCAAGACTCCGATAAAGACATCTATATGTACATTAACTCCCCAGGTGGTGTGATCACCTCCGGGTTGGCGATTTTGGACACGATGAACCTGATCAAGTCCGACGTCCAGACGATCGCAATCGGGATGGCCGCTTCCATGGCGTCTGTGTTGTTGGCTTCCGGGACGAAGGGCAAGCGGTTTGCGCTGCCACATTCAGAAGTCTTGATTCACCAACCACTCGGTGGTGCCCAAGGGCAACAAACCGAAATCGAGATCGCCGCTCGCCAGATCTTGAAGGCGCGTGAAAGCTTGAATGGGATCTTGTCTGAAGCTACTGGCAAAGACATCGACACCATCAAGGCCGATACCGAACGTGACCATTACTTGACCGCCCAAGAAGCCAAGGATTACGGCTTAATCGATGGGATCTTGGTCAACAAGGCCGACCAGAAGTAATATCTGACCAAAAAGCGCGTTGCAAGACGCGCTTTTTGCGTGCTATGAGTGAAAATGAAAAATGCGTGAGAATAAAGCCGAACGTTTTTATCTGCAAAGCCGGAATCTCAATTTAAGAAAGCCTTTGCATTGCGAATGGGACATGGCCATTGGCATAAAATATTCTCTGTGTTCGGGTTATGCGCGACTTCTTCGGGTTTTGGCTTGCACGGGTTTTGGCGGGTTGTTATAATAAGAAGCGTTGGTAGGGAGAGCAGAATTGATCTGAAATTCCTAATTTTTTTGCCTGACATGGGTCGCTGTTTGACTACGTTGGACGAATAACGACCCGCGGAAGTTGGTGCAAGATGCAATCTGAATTCGGCTGGATCGAAGCCATCGCCCCAGATCTGGTTGGCGTTGTGACGAAGCGTTATCAGATCTTGCAGTATATCAACTGGTTAGCCCCAGTTGGCCGCCGTACCTTGGCGGACCAGATGAAGACTTCTGAGCGCGTGTTGCGAACGGAGTGTGATTTTCTCCGCCAGCTCGGCTTGCTCGAATCGTCGAAGTCTGGCATGGTCTTGACCGGCAAGGGCTTGGAAGTTTTCCAAGGGCTCGAGGCGCTGATGAATCAGTTGCTCGGGTTCAAGGACGACGAGAAGCGGCTCGCCGCCAAACTGGGGATCGACCACTGCTTGATCGTCAACGGTGACGCGGATCAAAGCGTGCGGGTCCTCGATGAGATGGGCAAGTTGCTTGATTCGACAATGCAGGTCGTGTTGCCCGCTGGTCGCCTGACGATCGCTGTCATGGGCGGTAGTACGATGGCTAGAGTGGCCGGTTCGCTGACATACAAGTTGTCAGCGGGGCGCGAGCTGACCTTCGTGCCTGCCCGCGGTGGAGTCGGTGAGGCCGTCGCCATTCAGGCCAATTCCGTTGCGGCTAGCATGGCGGAAGCGACTGACAGCCGCTTCAAGGTGTTGTACATTCCTGAAAATGTGAGTGAGCAAACCTATCAACCACTTCTTAAAGAGCCTGCGGTGCAAGAAGTGTTACAAATGATTGACAATGCGCAGGTAGTGATTCATAGTATAGGTGATGCGTTGATCATGGCCAAGCGCCGGTCAATGTCACCTGCAGCCTTACAGAAACTCCAAGCACAGCATGCGGTTTCTGAAACCTTCGGCACGTTTTTCAACCGCGAAGGTGAGGTCATCTACAAGATCCCAAGAATCGGTTTGACGATTCCAGATCTTGATCATGTTCCGTATGTTTTTGCGATTGCCGGTGGGCGCTCCAAGGCGCAGGCGATCGCGGCATACATGCACAACGCACCGGCTCGTACCTGGTTGATTACAGATGCCGGTGCTGCTAACTCGATTTTAACTGGGGAGACCCGTTAGAATAAAACTCTTATTTCCTAAAGGAGGAAATTTTAGCATGACTGTTAAAATTGGTATCAATGGTT
>CAKQZO010000241.1 GCA_934293835.1 uncultured Lacticaseibacillus sp.
CTATAGTCTATTCTTCGCAGCGATTCTGTTAGTGATGGGACTCTCAGTGTTGGTGGGGGTCTTCTAGCGATTGAGATTAAACCACGAACTGGGCCACGTGTGACGCGTGCTCAGTTCTTTTTTTTGCGTTGCGTTCAAAAAGTGCTTGCATCTTCTTTGTGGTGGAATTATAGTGTACTAGTAAGCTATGACACTAACAAGGGGGAGCGCATGGAATTTGATGATAAGGTACCGATCTACTATCAGATCGAGTTGTATATTCGCCGCCAGATCATCGCCGGCGAATTGATTCCAGGAGACAAGTTGCCACCAGTGCGCCAGTTGGCGGTGGATCTCACCGTGAACGTCAACACCATTCAGCGGGCACTAGGCGCGCTGATTCAGGCTGGTATCTTGGTTTCTAAGCGGGGACTGGGGAATTTTGTTACCGATGATTCGGCAGTGCTCAGCGGCATTCGCGAAGCAGCCATCGAGCACGAGCTCAGTCGCGTCTACGATGACTTGAGTGCGCTGGGGCTGAGTGCGGCTCAGATGACGAAGGCATTGCGTGAATACATCGAAAAGCGAGGGGAAGCATCTCATGAATGATCTAGTGACGATTCAAGGGTTGGGGTATCGCCGCAACCTGCACACCTTATTGACCGGGATCGACCTGACGCTCGGCCGCGACCGAATCATCGGCCTGTTAGGGGCCAATGGGGCGGGGAAGACGACGTTGATGCGGTTGATCGCCGGGCTGGCCGGGAACTATCGCGGTCAGATCGCCGTGGCAGGCAAGACCAGTGCCGTGGCGCGCAAAGCCAGCGTCAGCTTCACGAATGCGTTAGTCGGGGCCAACGAGCGGCAACGCGTCCGCGAGTTGGTCAACTTCTGGGCGTTGTTGTATCCAGACTTTGATCAAAATCGCTTCGCGGCCTTGGCCGAAACCTTGACCATCCCCCAAGATAAGCGCCTGGCTGCACTGTCCAAAGGGAATCGGATGAAGGTGGAAGTGGCCTTGACGCTGGCGCGCAATGCCGAGTTGTATCTGTTAGACGAACCGTTTGACGGCATCGACAGCATGACCCGCAAGAAGATCATCACCAGCATCATCAACTGGAAGCCGGATGGGGCAACGATCATCATCTCCGATCACCATGTGACCGATGTCGCCAACCTGTTAGACGAGGTGATTATCCTCAAAGACCAACACGTCGCGGCCGTCGCCTTGACGGAGACGATCCGCGAACAGGAACATACGACGATTGAAGCCTACTATGAGCATTTCTTTGAAGGGAGCGACACGAATGACTAAGTTCACCGCATTATTTGGTGTGATCGGGCGCCGGCGCTTGAAAACCGTCGTGCAAGCCCTCGGGATCTGGCTGGTGGCGACGATCGTCGCGACTGGGCTGAGCGTCTGGGCCAACCGCGCAAGCCACAGTGATGAATCCTGGCTGGTGTTGGCCGCGGGCTGGGGCGCGTCACTGTTGCTTCTCACTGGGGTCATTATTTTCTTCCAATTGGCGTTTGCCAACGAGCGCGTCTGGACGCAGGCGCAGTACCGGCTGCTGCCGGCCAGCGACACGAAGCTCTACCTCGCTAATCACAGCGCATCGTTGCTGGCGCTGGTGGCCTTCTGGCTGGTTGGGGGGCTGATCGTCTTGGCGGTTGCTGCCGTTTCTGGCGTGTTGGCTGGAGGGCATTTTTACGGCACGGTCCTCGATGTCGTCGAGATGGGCCTGTTACTGGTCGTGATGACCCTATTCTTCTGGGCGTTGATCAGCACGGAGAACTTGCTGGTGGCCACGATTCGGGCCTTCCTGCCCGAATCCCGCGGCAGCCTGATCACCGGCATCTTGTATGTCGTGACGATCGTCGTCGTGCTGTGGGTGCTCGACCGCTTAACGGATCTGATCGCGCTGCCGTTTGGTGGGAGCGTCTTCTCGACTCAGATCAGCGATAACGCTTCGTTCGTCTTGGCGACGCTCAGCTTCACCCTCTTGGCGGCTTTGCTGACGGTCCTGAATATCGCCTTACTCAAGCGCTTCGTCGAGCCGAAAGCGTGATGCGATGGGACGTCTGCAAGCATTACTCGCAGTCATCAGGTTCTTATTGTTGACGGCCTGTGTCGCGCTCTTGCAGCGCGGGTTGGACTGGGCGGCCGCATACCGCCAGAAGGCCTTGCGCCAGCTGCACTGATTTCGAAGAATAAGCGCTGCTTTGCCAACCGGGGTCTACAGGGTGGCGAAGTGGCGTTTGTTGGTTTAAAAAGTGTTCGTTGCCACAGCAACTGATTGGGAGTATATTGCCTTTAGTAAGCTCGGATAGGGACAGTTTGGGGAGGTTCGCTGATGAAGAAGTTGAAGGGGTTCAT
>CAKQZO010000242.1 GCA_934293835.1 uncultured Lacticaseibacillus sp.
TTGATCAAAAAGGTCATGAAAGATGTCAAAGGCATCGACGTCAAAACGCCATTCCAACGGATCAACTGGCAAGATGCCATGGACAAGTATGGTTCTGACAAGCCAGACCTGCGCTTTGACATGACCATCCAAGACGTTTCGGCGCTCGTTCAAGACTCCGACTTCAAGGTCTTCACGAACGCTGTGGCCAACGGTGGGCAAGTGCGCGCAATCGTTGCCCCAGGCGCCGCGGCGGCCTATTCACGCAAGAAGATCGATGCTTTGCAAGACTACATCAAGCGCTTCGGCGCCAAGGGCCTGGCCTGGCTTAAGGTCACTGACGCAGGTATCAGCGGTCCCATCAGCAAGTTCTTCGGTGATGGTCAGACACTGACTGATGCCTTGGCCGCCAAAGACGGCGACTTGATCTTATTTGTCGCAGACAAGCCGAGTGTTGTGGCCGCGAGTCTCGGTTATTTGCGGACGTATTTTGGTCACGAACTGAACTTGATCGATGAAAGCCAGTTCGCGTTCTGCTGGGTCGTCGACTGGCCACTGTTCGAATACGACGAAGGCATCGATCGTTGGGTGCCTGCCCACCATCCGTTCACGATGCCTAATGATGAAGATGTTCACTTGCTGGATACCGATCCGCATGCCGCGCATGCCCAGTCTTATGACATCGTCTTGAACGGATACGAACTCGGCGGTGGCTCGATTCGTATCCACACGCGTGAGATTCAAGAGAAGATGTTGCACGCCTTGGGCTTCACGCCAGAACGCGCGCAAAAGGCATTCGGCTTCCTGCTTGACGCCTTGGACTTCGGCTTCCCGCCTCATGGTGGCCTGGCGATCGGACTCGATCGTTTCGCTATGCTCTTGTCTGGACGCGATAACATTCGTGACGTCATCGCCTTCCCGAAGAACTCTAAGGCTAGCGAACCGATGACGCGCGCGCCATATCCAGTCGCCGACCAACAGCTGGTTGACCTCGGTATCGAAGTGCGCGCCGGTGTGGATCCGGAACACGAACACGACGACGATCCGGAAGCGTAATCAATCCGGGGCTTGTTAACAATATCCGCAAATACCCGCACACGCCAGAATCCGCGTGTGCGGGTATTTTACGTTGGGCTGTACCGCACGTAATCGGGTATAATGAAAACACAAGGAGGCTGACTCATGACAGAAAACGATTTGCGCAAACGCCTGACCCCAGAACAATATGCCGTGACGCAAGAAAATGCGACCGAGGCGCCTTTCACGGGAAGCTATGACGATTTCTGGGAGGCGGGCATCTACGTCGATGTTGTCTCCGGAGAGCCGTTGTTCAGCTCGCAAGACAAGTATGATGCTGGCTGTGGCTGGCCGAGCTTCACCAAGCCGATCGCCAAGCTACAAGAACGCCGCGACCGGCGGTTGGGGATGGAACGCGTCGAGGTGCGTTCGCATCAGGCCGACAGCCATCTCGGACATGTGTTCACCGATGGGCCGGCGGAAGCAGGAGGCCTGCGGTATTGTATTAACGCGGCGGCGTTGCGGTTCATCCCTAAGGATGCGCTTGAAAAAGCAGGATATGGCGAATTTCGTGATCTATTCAAGTAACTGCGTGGTATACTGCAAGCATTGACTTTCAGAAAGGACCTCATCCATGTATGAAATAGACCGCCTCATTCGTCGCCACCAGAACTGGAGCCGCTTCACCGCAGCGATTTTTTATGCCATCTGCGTTGGGATCGCCTTGAATATGTTCTGGGAACCGGCAGGGGTTTTTGCCAGTGGCATCACCGGGGCCGCACAGTTACTTGCGACCGTGGTGCGCAAGTGGTGCGACTTTGCCACGCCGATCGCCGGCCTACGCACGACCGACCTGCTCAACACCGGGACCCTCTTGTTCTTGTTGAACGTGCCGCTGTTCGTGTTGGCTTGGCGCAAGATCGGCCACCACTTCACGATTTTCACCTTCCTTGCTGTCATCTTCAGTTCGATCATGATTCGCTGGTTGGGCATCGTCAAGCCACTGACGACCGATCCCATCGTCTGCGGGATCTTCGGTGCGGTGGTCAACGGGCTTGGCACCGGCTTCGCTTTGCGCAACAACCTATCGACAGGTGGCTTAGACATCATCGGCATCGTTTTGCGCAAGAAAACAGGCACGACGATCGGGACAGTCAACATCGCCGTCAACGTCGTCATCTTGTTCTTCGCTGGGTTCGTCAACGATTGGCCGCATGCGTTGTACTCGGCGCTGGCAATCTTCATCAACGGCAAGATTCTCGATGCGACCTATACCCGCCAGCAACGCCTGCAGGTGATGATCGTGACCGAGCACCCAAAGGCGGTCATCAACGAGATTCAAAACACACTGCGCCGCGG
>CAKQZO010000243.1 GCA_934293835.1 uncultured Lacticaseibacillus sp.
GCCTTCAACATCCGGACCACGCTCAAGGTTTCTTTGTCCTTGGCCTTCATCGCGGTTTTCATCTGAGCCTGGAGCTCATTTAGTAACGCCATTCTTCACCAAGTCCTTTGATTAAAACTTACGCTTCTTACGCTTACGAGCAGCTTCAGACTTAAGCTTGCGCTTAACGCTTGGCTTCTCGTAGAATTCACGCTTACGGTATTCGGACAAGGTACCTGCCTTAGATACGGTGCGCTTGAAGCGCCGAAGAGCATCATCGAGAGATTCGTTCTTTTTAACGACCGTCTTTGCCATATGATATCCCTCCCTCCGACACTGTGTAACCACTGACAGATACTTACGCCAACAGTTCTAAGCTATGATACCAAACTCGCAAAACCGCGTCAATAAGCCATTCGTGATTTTTGCGAAAAGTTGCCATATCTGGCGTTTTTTCGTCACCCACTGACCAGATGTGTTATGATGGCGTTATCAATATCCTGATGTGACCCAAGGTTGGAGGAAGAATTTGCATGGCCAAAGAACTCAACTTCTATATCATCTCCGATTCGATCGGGGAAACTGGCTTGAAACTCGCCCAGGCGGTTGCCGCCCAATATGGTGACGTGGCACCGCGGTACTTACGCTTTCCGTTTGCACATACCGAAGCCAAGCTCGAATCGATCCTCGATCAAGCTAAGGCCGACTCCGCCGTCGTGATCGCAACACTGGTAACCCCAGGCCTTGGTCAATACGCCCGCGAGTATGCCAGACAGATCGGGATCAACTTCAACGAAGTGATGGCCCCGTTATTGAAAGACGCGACTGCCAAGATTCAGCAACAGCCGTCCGGCGTCGCCGGAACCGTCCACAACCTCAATGCCAAGTATTTCGACCGGATCTCGGCGATGGAGTTCGCCGTCTTGTACGATGATGGTAAAGATCCTAAGGGGTTCTTGGAGGCCGATATCGTGCTACTCGGCGTCTCACGAACTAGCAAGACCCCCTTATCACTATTCTTGGCTAACCGGAATCTCAAGGTCGCTAATCTGCCGCTGGTGCCTAACGCCCACATTCCAGACGAAATCTATAAGGTTGATCCTGAGAAAATCTTCGGGTTGACCACCGATGCTTCGGTACTGATGGAGTTTCGCCGGCAACGCATGATTGCCTATGGATTGAACCCAGATACGGCATACTCCGCCCGTGATCAGGTCAACGAAGAGCTACAATTTGCCGAAGACTTATACAAGAAGCTCGGCTGTGAGGTCATCAACACGGCCCACCGTTCAATCGAAGAAACAGCGACCCTGATCTTGGAGAAACTCGGGTTAGACGAATTCGATAATCAATAGCAATACAAAAGTCCCTCGATCGAGGGACTTTTGTATTGCTATTTTGGCTCTTTCCATAGCGCCGATAACGCCTCAGGATGATACTCCCCACTCTCCAGCCAGCCAATCTCGACTCCGTATGGCGGGATCAGGCGCTGGTTGTCGGGACCAACATAAGGCGTCTCCAAAATCTTGGGCACGTTGGCCAAGGCGGGATGATGGGCGATTGCATTGAGACAATCAAATCCCAGCGTCCCTGCACCGATGTTGGTGTGACGGTCTTTATGTGCGCCTTGCGGATTCTTGGAGTCGTTGAGGTGGATGACGGCCAGTTTGTCTAGCCCGATCAGGCGATCGAATTCGGCTAAGACGCCATCAAAATCGTCGCGTACGGGATATCCGGCATCGGACATGTGACACGTGTCCATGCAGACACGCACTTTGTCTGGAAGTTCGACGCGCGCGATGATTGCGGCGAGCTCTTCGAACGTCCGGCCAATCTCTGTCCCCTTGCCTGCCATCGTCTCTAAGGCGATGGTAACGTTTTGTTCTGGCGTCAGGATCTGGTTGAGACCCGCAGCAATCTGGGCGATGGCCGCATCTGGTCCCGCACCGACATGGGCGCCAGGGTGAAACGGCATGGTGTCAGCATGCAGGGCCTCCGCCCGCGCCACTTCATCTTGCATGAATTGCACCGCAAAGGCGAAGTTCTGTGGCTTCTTGGTGTTGCCCAAGTTGACAATATAGGGGCAGTGAATGACAAGGTGACTCAAGCCCGCGGCGGCCATCGCGGCCAGGCCTTCGGGAATCTTCATCTCGCTGGTCGGCTTGCGGCGAGTGTTTTGCGGGGCACCCGTATAAAACTGCAGACTAGTGGCATGATAACTTGCCGCTTCGGCCACTGCGCCGGGAAACATCTTCGGGGCTTTCATACTAACATTGGCACCAATTAACATTTATTCTGCTCCTCATATTCGGTAGCGACGAGTCGCTTTGGTCAGTCGGTCTTGGGTTCGTAGAAGCGCCCCATGATCTTGAC
>CAKQZO010000244.1 GCA_934293835.1 uncultured Lacticaseibacillus sp.
CGATGGTCAGCGACGTCCAATGGCTATCGTGCGGATAATCTGCGCGCAACAACAATCCGATTGCACTGATCGTGACCGGTCGGCCGAACGTCAGCGTCAGCTCCGCATCTTCTTGCATGTTGATCCCCCAAGACTGGAACGGATAGTTGCCGTGGCTTTCGTTGGCGACGAGGCCATCGATCGCGTTCTTGGCGAAGAAAACGGACTCCCCTCGAGTCTCGGCATTCGCGCTAGCATGGGGATAGGCGTGTGTATCCGCCCGCTGATCGTGGGAATTCACCGCCAGATTGGCGCCCACGGCCGCCTCTGTGACCATCGCTACGGTTGCATAATGGCCGATGCCAGCAAACGCACTCGCCGGATAAGGCCACTCCACCTGATCATTGACCGGGATGGTGTAGCGCCACGGGCTTTGGGTGATGTACACCACCGCCGGCGAAAGCGCCGCGTCTAATTGCACGCGCACGAACGCGGGCACTGAATCCAGCGTCAGCTCGTAGTAATCACCTGGTTGATACTCGTACTTGGTCGCCAGGTACAGTTGCTCACTCGCGGTTTTCTCGGCCACCACCGTCTCCGCGTGCTTCAAACTCAAAGTCAGACTCATCTTCATGATCCCCCTCACGCGACTTTTGCCGCGTCTAGTTAACGCAAGCAAATATATAGCGCTTTCCGTTTTCTGTCAAGCGCTTTATTTGTTAGTTAAACGTTCACTCAGTCCACGATATGCACGGAGTCACCGAGCACGACGCGGCTCGTGGCAACGATCGTGCGGCCGGAATCGGCCTCTGCGCCTTCGATGCGATCGACGATGCTGTTGGCGATCAGCTCCCCCCAATGTTTCATATCGGGATCCACCGTCGTGAGCTTCGGCCGGAAGATGTCGATGCGGTGTTGCGTGTTGTCATACCCCATCACGCTAATGTCTTGCCCCACCGTCAGCCCCAGCTCCCGGGCGGCTTGATAGACCCCATAGGCCATCATATCGTTCATACAAAAAAAGAAGTCGTAACGCTTGGCCTGCAATAGGCGCTTGGCCTGGGCATAGGCGGGCTCGCTGCGGAACTTGGCGTTATAGGTGTCCGCGGTGATGTCTTCGTCGTGGTTCGCCTTGAAGTAATCGCGCACTGCCGTCCAGCGGACGTTGGAGTTATACGAGTTGTCCCGCCCGCGAAACACGCAGAGGCGCTTGTGGTCCGTGCGCTCGTACAGCCGGCACAGCATCTGGATCGGCTCCCGGTTGGCCATCACGATGTTTTCCACGTTCGGCAAGTCCAGCTTGTCCGCCATGATCACCGTCGGCAATCCGGCCGCGGTCACGATTTCTTTGAGATGCTCGCGCGTCGACTGGTAGTTGAAAATGATCAGGCCGTCGAACAGATGCGAGTTCAGCAGGCTTTCGTTGTTGTTGGCGATCGCGACCAAAGAGTAGCCGCGCGCATGCAGCGCCGTGTTGATCTCATCGGCGATTTCGCTACTGAACACATTTTGAAAATCATGGATCAAGATCCCGACCAGCTTAGAGTGTTGCGCCCGTAAGCCTTGCGCCGCCACGTTCGGGTGGTAATGGTGAGCCTCTGCGATCGCCACGATCTTCTGACGCGTTTTTTCGCCGACGTTCTTCTTGCCTTGTAAGGCATTGGATACCGTCGCCGCAGACACCCCTGCCAGGCGCGCGATGTCGGTGATACTAATGGATTTTGCCATAGTTCCCCCTCCGGTTTAATCCCAGTCTAGAGGTAATCTGACACGGGGTCAACCCGCCGCCGAGACTTCCTGATTGACACCAATTTCATCACGCGGTATGGTTAAATCGGTAAAACGTTTAACCTATTTGCATCACCGGGCCTTTTCAAGCCCTGACTGGCAGGCCGGCGCGATGCTTGATATCAGCTTGCGCCAGCAAGGTCATAAACATTCCGGTTCCCCCACTGGCCGCTGACTCGTTACCTGACATTGTCCGCAAAAAAAATGCCGCTACGCCACGATTTGCCATCGTAGTGAAGCGACATTTTCAGTTAGTCTTTCAACACTGCCTTCACCGCAGCCTTGAGTTGCGGATCGTTGTTCGCAAACTGGGCGGAAAGCTTGATCACCATCGCCGCCAGCGTGTCAGCATCTGCATTCCCGGTGGCATCAAGCTTGTTGGCCGTCTGGAACGCCTTGACGGCCGCCTGCGTCGACGGGCCGTAATATCCGTTCGTCGTCTTCGGATCGTCGCCTAAGACCTGCAACAATTGTTGCAGGGACTTCACATCGGCGCTTTCGTCGCCGACCTTGAGGCTCGTGGTTGAGAACGCCGCGATGTTCATGTAGTCGGGATACTTGACCT
>CAKQZO010000245.1 GCA_934293835.1 uncultured Lacticaseibacillus sp.
TGCATGACGATGGCGGTCGTTGCCACATCAACGGCAACCGTGATCGCCCAGTTGAACCAGTAGTTCCACCCTAACGCAAACCCCACCGCGGGGTCGACGAACCGACTCGCATACTCCGAAAAACTTCCCGAAACCGGAATATAGGTTGCCATCTCACCGAGGCTGGTCATCAAGAAAAAGACCATGACCCCGATGCCGATATACGCAAGGATCGCCCCTCCTGGACCGGCAGTTGCGATCGCACTCCCACTGGCGACGAATAAGCCAGTCCCGATCGAACCTCCGAGGGCGATCATTGACAGGTGGCGGGTCTTTAATGACCGACTCACCTGATTATGTTCCTGTTTTGCCACTATTGCGCTTCCTTTCACTTGGGCTCAAATACATGCCAGAAAACACAAAAACGCGCAAGCTAAGGCGAATGCGCGCTGAATGACACAGACTGATTAGCACCCCGCCGATTGGCGACAGTTCAAGCGGTATTCCCAACTTGCCCCAAGTTTTCTCCGCTGTCGCCGCAGAAAACTTTCGGCACGATTCCCTTTGAAGTGTGTTCTTCCCAGCGACAGCTAGTCCCAACACTTGACTCATGAACCGTGCGACCTCTAATATCACGTTTTCGTGCCACTGCGGCACACTGCTAGCAGTATATCAAAAAGCCGCCGACATTTGCCAGCGGCTCTCATTCAGTTCTCACTTATTTCTCAGCCATCCGAATGTCTTCGACAATCTTGTTGCCTTCGAGATCTTCGCGCTGAAAATCTTGATCGTCTACCGGCAGATGCAGTCGCAGATCTGAGAAAGTCTGCAACGCAAGTTCGGCTTCGTCGACATCCATCTTCAGTAAATGACCACCAAACGTGTGATCATCACTCAAAAAATGCAGATGGAAACCCGGTGCAGAAACGCCGGCATACAGTTGTGGCGAATAATAGCCGACAACCGTCCCAGTCACATCAGTCGTATCAAACATCGCCTGTGCTTCTGCAGTTTGACGCAATGTCGGATATGGCGCCTGTTGCGCGCACACCACCCGCGTCTGGACATAGCTGAAGTGCCCATGCATCCGAATCCCGGCGAAGGTGTTCTTCGTTCGCAATGCGTCCATGATGGCGGGCCGAATCTCACCGTCGCTCACCGCTTGAACAGGTTGCGCGTCTTCAAAATGCGCATAATGGACGTTCGCAAACGGAACCTTTTCGTCTGGATCGACGACCCGCACCTTCCCGCTTGAAGCCACCTGATAGACCACACCGTCGAGGATCACAAGCTCGCCGTCGAGTCCAGCCAAAGTGCCAATACCAGTATCACCATGCCGCATTAACTCACCAATTGACAGCGTCCCTGCGAATAAACCTGGCACGAGATTGGCTAAAGTACCATGTTGGAATAACAATGAACTCATGATTGTCCCTCCTTGATTGATTGGTTTCATTATACGCCTGCTTCGCCAAAAAGTGCAACAATTTTTAAAAACTGTTTCATTTCCGATGCATAAATTTTATTAATAGTTAATAAAAACGGCCAACTATAAGGGTTTATAGACAGTTTGTTAAAGAAAACACATGTCTCTCTTCTGTATCTAATACCAAGCCAGCCTCGTGCCGTTTCCCCACCTTCGTCAACATTAAAAACGCCGCCAGTAAAGGCTTTTGCCTCTCTGACGGCGTTTGTGCCCCCAATACGTGCATCGCGATACAAGTTTACGATTGGTGGACAACTATAACAGACAATAACAGGCTAAAACTGATCTTCCAGCATGTTCTGGCTGAGCTTCAGGTTATCAGAGTAATCGACGGGAATATCAACCACTACCGGCCCGTCTGTAGCGAAAGCCTCATCAAGCACCTTGCCCAGATCAGTTGGCTTCTCGACGCGCAAGCCCTTGGCACCGAAGCTTTCGGCATACTTGACGAAGTCGACTGGGCCGAAGTCGACTCCAGCGGATTGGCCATACTTCATCTCTTCTTGGAACTTCACCATATCATAATGCCCATCGTTCCAGATAATGTGGACCAAGTTGGCGTGCAAGCGCACGGCGGTTTCAAGCTCTTGGCTCGAAAACAAGAAGCCACCATCACCCGAGATCGATACCGCCTTTTCCCCCGGACGAACCAAGGTGGCTGCGATCGCCCACGGCAAGGCCACCCCTAACGTCTGCATCCCGTTAGAAAACAGCAGGCGCCGTGGTTCATAAGACCGGAAGTGCCGCGCCATCCAGATATAAAAGCTCCCCACATCGACCGCGACGGTCTTGTGATCATCGACGCGCTTTTGCAACTCAGCGATGATGGACAGTGGATGG
>CAKQZO010000246.1 GCA_934293835.1 uncultured Lacticaseibacillus sp.
CGGTCGCCCCGATCATGATCAGATCGGTCTGATGGTCGTGCGGGAAGTCGGTCGCGATGACCGTCTTGGGATTCCCAAACCGGACGTGGATCGCAACATCGTCTAGTCCAGCCTTCTTCGCGCGTTCAGCCAAACCATTCAAGTAACTTTCTGCATCCTGGGTCAGCTGATACACCGCATCGCCTGAGATCATGCCACCATAACCGCCGATGAATTGCTTGGTATCGAGCACATTGAGAATATCGAGATGGGCGTGATTCTTGACCGCTACCTTCACCGCTTTTTGGAAGGCGAGCTCCGCTTCATCTGAACCGTCGACTGGGACTAACAGCGTGTTATACTCCTGATCCATCTGATCACTTCCTTAATTAACGAGCGTCTTACGATAACGCTCTTCTTATATCCTAAGCGTAAGCCATTGACGCGGGGAAAACAAGTCTCAGCGCGAATTTTCGCAACCGCTTCCCACCGCTTCGATTATCACCGTTATTCCCAAGAACGTGCAAACGCGAACATATCACTGTCAGTAATAAAAAAATCGATAAATCCCCACCTCAAAGATTGCATTTTGCGCCGCTAAAAGTTAAATTATTAGATGTACCCAAGTTGGGAACATCAACTCATTAGAATCGTGGTGAAAATAAAGATGACAGAAACTGTTGGGAGCGCATTACGCCAAATCCGCAAGAACCGCGGCGAATCGATCGTCGAAGTTGCCAAGGCGACCCATACATCTCCTGCTAGCTTCACGAAGTGGGAAAACGACCAAACCGTGCCGAGCGAACGTAGTATCCGCAAGCTCGCCGAATACTACGATAGTGACCCGCTGGATGTCCTAGCATTGGCTTATCCAGATAAATATGCCAAGCATAAGAAGGCCAAGCCAGACATCGAAGGCAAGACCATCGTTCGCGTCGAAGATCTGCTGAGTGAAGGCACGATCTTGACCTACAACGAAGAGGTCTTATCCACCGCTAAGAAAGAACTGGTCGCAAGCTTCGCGGCCGGATTGATCATCGCCGGTACCACAAGCGACGACGCCGACTAATCCTGAAAACCGTCTCCGGACGGTTTTTTTCGTGTTCGCAACTCATTGCCACTTTGGGTATACTAAGAGGCAACGAGTTGTCACAATCGGTTTTGATTAGGGGGATTTTCCGTGCCACAATTGCTTAACATCCATCATGGCTTTAACTTTCGCGATCTCGGCGGCTACCAAACCAAGGCTGGCCAGACGCTGCGCTCACACAAGTTGATTCGCTCGGGCCGCTTGAGCGACCTGTCCGCCCGCGACCAGGCCTTCTTGGTCGATTACGGCCTGCGTGTCGACGTCGACTTCCGCTCCCCGCAAGAGCGCGCCGACGCCCCTGATCGCATCTTAGACGCGGTCACGTATCATTTTGATCCCGTCTTGGCCGTCGATGAAACCAAGGTCTCCGCGAATGCCGAACAGCTGCGTCAACAGCAGCTGGCCAAAGACCCCCTCGGCGGCTTCCGCAACATGGTCGCCACCTATGCAGACATCGTCTTACAACCACATTCGCAGCGCGCCTACCGCCAATTCTTCGACCTGTTGCTCGCCAACAGTGACCCTGACGCGGCGCTATTGTTCCACTGCACCGCAGGCAAGGATCGCACCGGCATGGGCGCGGTTTACCTCCTCACCGCCTTGGGGGTCGATCCAGTCACCGTTCGCCAAGACTACCTTGCTTCCAACCAATACCTCGGTGCCGAAAGCGAGCGCATGGTGCAAGCCGCCCTCAAAGCTGGGGCCGGGCCCGCGTTGATCGCGTCGACCCGCTCACTTGGTGGGGTCGCCAACGAGTATCTCGACTCCGCCTTGATGACCATTGACGCGCGCTTCGGGTCGCTCGAGAATTACCTGAGCGATGTCTTGCAACTCACGGCCGAGCAGCGCCGCGATCTTCGCAGCATCTACCTGCACTAATCGGCGTTCTGGGGGTATAATTGAAGTACGGGAAGCGCTTAGCGCGTTGCCTAACCCATATGTGGCTATTGAAGGAGTGAGTGTTATGAAATTGTATCAAGGGTTGACCCAAGTTCAAGTCGATGACAAGATGATCGACGACGACAAGGCGTTCACGATCACCACCGAGCTGACCAAGCCGCTACATTACAGTCCCAGCCTGTTATACCGGTACATCGATGCTGTCTTGAAAACCGGTAGCCGACACGATCAAAACAACCTGCGTTTCGTCTCCGATCCGGCATTCATCGGCGAGAATTACGATTTCAAGCGGAATCCGCAGACCGCATCGATCACCGATTTCGAAG
>CAKQZO010000247.1 GCA_934293835.1 uncultured Lacticaseibacillus sp.
ACCCGAAATAGGTTAAAAATGCGGCTAGTTGTGGGGCTGGCTGAGACAATTCTGCCAGCGCCGTCTTGGCAGTGCGCACTTGATCCGCCAACGCGGCTTGAGCACCGGCCAACCCCAACAGCGCCGGATAAGTATTCTTGTGTTCGCTAACGTCTTTATTTGCCGTCTTGCCTAGCACGGCACTGGTTTTCGTCACGTCGTTAATATCGTCTTGAATCTGAAAGGCAATCCCAAACGCTGAGGCAAACGTGGCCAACCGAGGTTGGTCGATTGCCGGAACCGGTGCCAACACGACACCCAACTTTACCGCGGCTTCAATCAACGCGCCAGTTTTCAATGCGTGCAGATGTTGCAGTGCCTGCAGTTCAAGATGCTGATGCTCACCTTCGATGTCTAATACCTGCCCCCCAACCATTCCTTGAGCCCCGACGGCCTGTGCAAACACTTGCAGGCATGTGACCAGTTGCGCAGGGCTGGTTTGAGTTTGCCCCAACAAGGTGAAGGCAGACGACTGCAACGCATCTCCTGCAAGAATGGCCAACGCAGTGCCAAAACGTTTGTGGCTAGTCAGCTTACCGCGGCGTAAATCATCGTTATCCATCGCTGGAAGATCATCATGGATCAGGGAGTACGTGTGCAAACATTCCAGCGCCGCGGCGGCAGGCAACGCTGCCTGAACATCACCTTGATAACTATCGACGACCGCCAGCAACAATAATGGCCGTAGTCTTTTTCCACCGGCCTCCAGCGAGTAACGCATCGCCGTTTGCAGTGGCAGTGTCGAGATTGTCGTCAAGTGCGCCTCTATCGTAGCCATGACTGGTGTGATAAAGGATTCCGTTCTGGCATCAAGCATCAGTCTTGGTGTCCAACCGCGTGGTTTGGCCATCGTCAGTGACCTCGAGTGTCACCGCCTGCTCAGCATCCTTGAGCGTCTGTTCAAGTTTTTGACTCAACTGTACCCCGGTTTTGAATTGGGCAAGTGCTTGTTCCAGGGGTACATCGCCTTGTTCGAGTTGCGCAACGATTTTTTCAAGGTGCGCAAGGTTTTCTTCAAAAGTTGGTTCCGCCATTATTGGTTTCCTTTCTTATCAAGCGACTCAATTCGCTCCGTATCCGGCTGCACCACTGCTGGCACGACCCCATCGACCGTATGAATCGTTATTGCCATTGATGAGTGATAATCAGCTTTTAGCTTCAACATCTTGCCAGCATCATCAGTCACATAAGCATACCCGCGCCCAAGAATCTTCAGCGGACTAAGATGATCAAGACCGGCGACGGCGCTCTGGACACGCGCACGTCGTTGTGCAACCAGAGTACCCATAGCATTGGTCAACCGCTGTCGGTCTGCCGTCACCGTATGCCGATCCGCTGCCACCCGCTGTTGCAAACTGTAGGGTGATAATGCCTGATGGCACAACGCCACCCGGTGCTGCCAATCCGCCAATCTGGTATTCATCGCCTGTTGCAATCGCGCTTGCAACTGATCAACCGTCTGCGCATACTGATCATACAATCGGCTCGGCTGAGTCAACACAACGCTGTTGCTGGCGCGCTCGACGCGTTGCCGTGCTGCTGTTAGCCGGTTTTGCATCGCGGCCGTCGCTCGCTGGCGATACTGTGCGATGCCGTTAAGCGCATCAACCAGCGTCACTGGCGTCACTAATTCAGCGGCTGCCGTCGGCGTCGCCGCCCGGTGATCAGCCACGAAGTCAACGATTGTTGTATCAGTTTCGTGGCCAACTGAGCTAACCACAGGCATTGGCATTTCGGCCAATGCCCGAGCGACGCGTTCTTCGTTAAAAGGCCACAGGTCTTCAATCGAACCACCACCGCGTCCGATAATCAGGGCATCATACTCACCCATTGCCGCAACGCGCCGTAGTTGCTTCACCAACGAATCTGCAGCCGCATCGCCTTGCACTAACGCTGGAAAAAGTGTCAGCTGTAATACAGGATACCGCCGCGCCACGGTTGTGCGGATGTCTTGAATCACCGCGCCACTAGGACTCGTGATCACCGCCACACGCTTTGGAAACTGTCGTAGGGACCGCTGATTTTTAGCAAATAGCCCCTCCTGCTCCAACTTCTTGCGGAGTTGTTCATACGCCTGATAGAACTGCCCGACGCCATCAGGCTCCATATGTTCGATGACAATCTGATACTGCCCAGAGGCCGCATACATTGTCACCCGACCAACCACCATCACCTTCATGCCTTCTTCAGGCTGAAACTTCAGCTTCGCAAACGCCGACTTAAACATGACCGCACTGATCTTGGCATGGTCGTC
>CAKQZO010000248.1 GCA_934293835.1 uncultured Lacticaseibacillus sp.
GTGCTGAGCGGCTTCTTTAATACGGATTGTTTCAGTCATAGGTTCTAATTTCTCTCCTTGTGATGAGCTCAGTTGTTACCAACGAAGGCGCTAATTCGATCCAGAGCCTCCATCAGGCTATTCATGTCCTTGGAGTAACTCAGGCGTGCGTGTTCAGGCATCCCGAACGCGCGCCCAGGGACTAATGCGACACCAGTTTCGCTTAGCAAGGCCGAGACGAAGTCATCGACACTGGCGTAGTTCGTCAATTGCGCGGCCCGGCGCACGTTAGGGAACAAGTAAAAGGCGCCTTGGGGCTTCTGTGCAAGTTCAAAACCAGGAATCTTAATGAGGCGGTCGTAGACGGCATTGAGCCGCGCTTCAAAGGCCTGCCGCATGGTCTCGACAGGGGCTTGATCGCCAGAAAAAGCAGCCAAGGCCGCATACTGGGCAACCGCAGTCGTGTTACCTGTGGCATGGCCAAGCATAGTGGCAACGGCACTGGTGAGCTTCTCCGGTCCAGCCAAGAACCCGATTCGCCAGCCGGTCATCGCGTAAGATTTGGAAACTCCGGAGATCAATACCGTATTGGCAGTGATCTGCGGGTCGATCTCGATCATTGAGGTGTAATGCGTGCCATTGTAGATCAGGTCGCGATAAATATCATCAGCGATCACCAGAATGTCGTGCTTCAAGGCCCAATTACCGATCAGCGTCAGCTCCTGGCGAGAATAGATCGCCCCGGTTGGATTCTGTGGGGAGTTGATGATGATGGCTCGTGTTTTGCTGGTGCGCTGTTCTTCCAACTCATCGACGGTCACCTTGAAATTAGCCTTGGCGACCACCGACCGCGGTACCCCACCGGCCAGACGGATTTGTTCGACATAAGAGACCCAGCCAGGAATCGGAACCAAGACTTCTTCACCTGGATCCAACAAGACCTGGAATAAAGCGTACAAGGCGAACTTCGCTCCGGTTGTCACGACGATCTGTTTGGGATCGTAATGCACCTTGGTTTGCGCCTCGACATGGGCGCTGATGGCTTCGCGCAAGGCCAAAATCCCGGTTGCCGGTGTATAGAAGCTGGTCAGATTCTGATTGATGGCGGCAATCGCCGCTTCATTGATCGGCTTAGGTGTTTCGAAGTCGGGCTGGCCGATCGATAAATCGATGACGTCTTCCCCTCTGGCCTTCATTTGCTTGGTGAGGTTTGAGACTGCTAAGGTGGCAGATGGCGCCACATTGATGACACGCTTTGCTAAATGCATAAATTCATCCCCAATTCTACTCGATTACAAGTTCGCAACGGCAAAAAGTTGCGCACCGCTCTTGAAATCATACGTCACATAGCCTAGTTTACCAGACTTTGCGCGGTAGCCAACATCCCAAACGAATTTCTTTCCGCGTTTACTCAGCCCAACCGCGATGATCTTCTTCGGGGCGAAGCTAGCAATCGCCTTATTTTCGGCGGTTTGGCGGGTGATTCCGGCGCTTTGATTCAAGACGGTGACATGGCCATTGTGTTGCCGAATCAGCACATACAAGCGCTGATTTTGCTTGGTCGTTCCGGCGACTGTCAGATAGGATTCGCGTTGCTTATCCCAATAAAACGCGCTGACGTTGGTGACCTTGGCCTTCTTCTCGGCAATATTGATTGCTTCGGAGCGTACTTGGTGAAGTGGCGCTAAGCTATGGGCATAGACGCCTAAGACGACGGCAATCAATACCAAGCCACCGATAATCCAGGCCCGGCGTTGCCATGTGATTCGATTTGCTCTACGCATGCGATTCCTCCTTTGGATGATTAAGTGGCTGGTGATGCAACCACGCGTGAGCGTAACGGGTGATGGTTGCGATATCGAGTTGCATTGGTTTCAGATTCGGTAATGCGTGTTGGAGCTTGCGCCCATATGTCGTTGTCACCAACCGCGGATCCAAACAAACGAACACCCCACGATCGTGTTCCGTCCGAATCAGGCGACCGAAGCTTTGCCGTAAACGAATCGCGGCCTTAGGCAAGGCATCGGCGGTGAATGGGTCGATGCCTTGGGCCTGCAGCTGTTGGTGTCTTGCCCAAGTTAACGGTGCTTGTGGCGACTCAAACGGCAGACGCGTCAGAATCACCATCTCCAATTGCTTGTCGGGATAGTCGATGCCTTCAAAGAAACTCGCCGCCCCAAGCAAGAGACAGTTATCACCCAACGCAAACCGCTTAGCGATTTTTTCCGCCGATCCGGTGACGTCTTGGGCGAGTAGTTCCTTCTCCCCTGCGATCGGCAGCTTGGCCAAGCGCGCGTAAACAGCCGCAATCAGC
>CAKQZO010000249.1 GCA_934293835.1 uncultured Lacticaseibacillus sp.
GGGTAACAGTGTCTACCGGCACGTTGATCGCCTTTCTCGGGTATATCAACAACTTCTGGAATCCAGTGATCAATATTGGCAATTTCTATAACTCCCTGATCACTGCCACCGCTTATTTGGAACGCATCTTCGAAACATTAGATGAACAGCCTGAAGTAGTCGACGCTCCCGATGCCATCACCCTCCCGCCAATCACTGGCGACGTCGTCTTCAGCCATGTTGACTTCCGCTATGAACCCGATGCACCACTGATTTTGCATGACGTCTCTTTTCATGCCCATGCTGGTGAGACCATCGCCTTAGTCGGACCGACAGGCGCCGGTAAGTCAACAATCATCAACCTGTTATCACGTTTTTATAATCTCAACAGTGGCGAAATCTTGATCGATGGCGTCGACATCTCGCGGGTGACGATCGAAAGCCTCCGCCAGCAAATGGGTGTGATGCAACAAGACACCTTCATCTTCTCCGGGACGATTCTCGATAACATTCGCTATGGCAAGCTTACAGCGACTAAAGAAGAGGTCATGACCGCCGCCAAAATTGCTCGAGCAGATGATTTCATTCAAGAATTGCCTGATGGTTACGACACCATTGTCCAAGAGCGCGGCGTCTCCTTGTCGGCCGGTCAGCGCCAGCTGATTGCTATTGCTCGGACGCTGCTAGCCGATCCGCGTATCTTGATCTTAGACGAAGCGACCGCGGCCATCGACTCGCGCACTGAAATCTTACTGCAAG
The DNA here is from genome assembly GCA_934293835.1 of uncultured Lacticaseibacillus sp. GTDB lineage: Bacteria > Bacillota > Bacilli > Lactobacillales > Lactobacillaceae > Lacticaseibacillus. The sequence goes on from CAKQZO010000249.1 coordinate 739, forward strand.
CCGGCCTCGAACAACTTCTAGATGGGCGCACCAACTTCATCGTTGCCCACCGCCTATCTACCATCCGCAATGCTGATCGAATTTTGGTGATCAATGACGGCCAAATCCAAGAGAGTGGCACGCACGGCGAACTGATGGCAAAACATGGTCAATACTATGAACTCTACGATTCCCAATACCACATGTTGACCGCAACCAATTGATCAACACCAAGCTGATATTCTCATCTGCTAGCTAACAGTTGTGTCAGTAAATAGCGGTCACTTATAATTAAGCTAACGAGACGTTCCTGTGACACAACAAGGAGGCGCCCCTATGACCCGTGTGAATGAGAAATGGTTGCACAGCGACCTTGAGGCTACAATTCAGCATTTTAACAGTGACCCGGCGCAAGGACTCAGCGCCACACAAGCAACGATAAATCGCGACCGCTACGGCGAAAATATTTTGGTTGAAGCGCCGCGCCCAGCATTGTGGCGGCGCGTGATCGCTCACCTCAACGATATCACCGTCCTGATTCTATTATTTGCGCTGGCCTTATCGCTGTACTTGGCCCTGGCTACCGACAGCGGCTGGATCAAGCCACTCGTGATCGGCGGGATTGTTGTCTTGAACACCGGCCTCAGTCTCTACCAAGAAGGTCGCGCAGAGAAAGCCCTCGCAGGCCTCAAAGCCTTGAATGAACGTACGAGTATCGTCATTCGGACAGGACAACACCAAGTTTTGCCTTCCGGCGCAATAGTCGCTGGTGATGTGATTCAACTCAAAGCAGGTGATACCGTACCGGCCGATGCCCGCCTCCTCGAGGCCACCGCACTGACCGCAGACGAGGCAATGCTGACAGGTGAAAGTGAACCCGTCACAAAAGATTCCAATGATCCCGCGCTCTATTCAGGAACAGCAATCTTAAGTGGAACGGCGACCGCACTGGTTGTGGGCACGGGCATGCAGACCGAAATAGGACAGATCGCAGCCATGTTAAATACCACCCATGCCACGCGCACGCCATTGGCGGAACGCCTCTCTCAGTTAGGACAACGATTATCATTAGTGGCGATTGTTGGAGGCGGACTCACCATTTTACTTGCTGTGCAGTTGCATCAAGATGACTTCCTCGCTAGCCTGATGCTAGGCGTCGGTCTGGCAATCGCTGCAGTACCTGAATCTCTGCCCGTGATCGTTACTCTCAGCATGACATCTGGGGTGCAGCAAATGGCCAAGCAACATGCGATCGTTCGCCGCATCACAGCTGTCGAAACCATCGGAAACGTCACCGTAATTGCTTCAGACAAAACCGGCACTCTGACTCAAAATCAAATGGTTGCCACTCACCTTTGGCCCGGGCAAGGTGAATTGCTAGATTTAACCGTCAAACCAGCACTTAAAGTTGCCACGCTTCAGCCCTGGCTTCTGGCCAACACAACCACCGTCGATGGCGATGGCCAACTCCTAGGTAATCCAACAGACACCGCGATCTACCGTTTTATCACAGAAGCAAGCTCATCAGAAGCACATGGTGAAGACTTCGTCCAAATTGCTGTAGAC
>CAKQZO010000250.1 GCA_934293835.1 uncultured Lacticaseibacillus sp.
CTGATATTCCCGCTCCTGAAGCGGTGAACGTCACCTTCTTACCGGCAGAATAACCATCGGCGCCTCCGCATCGCGAGTGATCGCGATGCGGAGGCGTTCGTGTGTTTTCCCAGACAATGTTTAATTTCCGTAAATCCCCGAAGAGACTGGTGGCAAAATCCGCGAAGACCGGTATACTGAAAATGCTGGGTTTTCATCTGTGCCTGTCCTTACCCAAAGGACTACGCAAGGCGGGCCACACTTCAGGAGGAAATTATGTTAGACATTTTCAAAGCCATTATCATCGGCATCGTCGAAGGACTGACCGAATTCCTACCGGTCAGCTCCACCGGCCACATCGATTTGGTCAGCCAGGTCGTGAAGATTCAACAAAATGCCGACTTCATGGCGATGTTCGAGTACGTTATTCAATTCGGGGCAATCTTGGCCGTGATCTTGTTGTATTTCAACAAGTTGAACCCCTTCAGCTTCAAGAAAACCGCGGCCGAGCGGCAGTCAACCTGGATTCTATGGGTCAAGGTCATCATCGCCTGCATCCCCTCGATCGTCATCGGGCTACCGCTCAATGACTGGATGGACGCACACCTGCACACCCCGGTGGTCGTTGCGACAACGCTGATCCTCTACGGGATTTTGTTCATCATCATCGAGAACTACTTCAAAGACAAATCTCCAAAATTGACCAGCCTGGCCAACCTCGGCTACTCGACCGCCTTATTTATCGGGATCTTCCAGGCACTATCGATCATCCCCGGCACCAGCCGCTCCGGGGCCACGATCTTAGGCGCGATCTTGTTAGGGGCCAGCCGGTATGTCGCCACTGAATTCTCGTTTTTCCTCGCGATTCCGACCATGGTCGGGGTATCGATTCTCAAGATCGGTAAGTTTCTCATCAACGGCAACACCTTCACCGGCGAGCAATGGGCGATCCTAGCGACCGGTACCATCGTCTCCTTCATCGTCGCCATCATCTCCATCAAGTGGTTGCTAAAATTCGTGCAGACTCACGATTTCAAACCGTTCGGTTGGTATCGCATCGCCTTAGGGATCGTCGTGTTGTTGGTTCTCTTCTTATAATCTAGGAGGTCATCATGTTAAAAGAAGTCTGTGTGGAAAATTTCACCGCTTTGCCTAAGGCCCTCGCGGCTGGCGCGCGCCGCATTGAGTTGAATGACAACCTTGCCGCCGGCGGCACGACCGTCTCCAAAGGGGTACTGGCCGAGGCGACTCGCTACATCCACGACCACGATGCCAGTGTCGTGGCCATGATCCGTCCTCGCGGCGGCAACTTCGTCTATAACGATATCGAACTCAAGATCATGGAAGCCGACTTATTTGAAGCCCAGGCGCAAGGCGTCGATGCCGTTGCTTTCGGTGCGTTAACCACTGATGGCTGGCTCGACGAAGAAGCGATGGAGAATCTGATCGCAGCTGCCAACGGGATGCAGGTCGTCATGCACATGGCATTCGATGCCATCGCCGCCGATCGCCAACAAGAGGCGATCGATTGGCTAGCTGACCATGATGTTGCACGGATCCTCACCCATGGTGGGCCACTGAGCGAACCGATCGAAGCAACGCTTCCCCATCTGCAAGCACTCATTAAGATGGCCCAAGGCAAGCTGACGATTTTGCCAGGCGGTGGAATCACCGCGGCCAACGTTGACCAGATTGCCGCAGCACTGGGCGTCAGCGAAGCACATGGCACCAAAATTCTCACCTTTTAAGCCTGCTTCGGGACTGTGACTTCATTGTCACAGCCCTTTTTGTTTGGTATCCGCAGATTTTGAGGGAACCTTTTAGCCGACTGGTGGTACTAATCAGTGTTTGAATCACTTGGAGGTGAGCCCATGGATCTCGCATTGATCCACCGCGCGCAAGCAGGCGACACGACCGCCTTGGGTCGCCTTGTTGCAGGCGCGCAACGACAAGCTTTATCGTACCGCCTATCTATACTTACACAACCAAGCCGATGCCTTAGATGCGGTGCAAGAGGCCTCATTGCAGGCGATGCTGAATATTCACAAGCTGAAGCATCCTGAATATTTTGACACTTGGCTGATTCGCATCATCATGAATTGTGCGTTCAAAATGTATCGCCGGCAAGCCCCGCTATTGCCGCCGACCACGGCCACCGACCCGACCGCAGCTAGCGACTTACACGCAGACTTGACGCGCGATCTCGCCCGCCTGCCGAAACCATATCAAGAGGTGATTGTCTTGTATTACTACAACGACTTGCCCCTCGCGGCCGTCGCCAAGAGCCTGCATCTACCACTAG
>CAKQZO010000251.1 GCA_934293835.1 uncultured Lacticaseibacillus sp.
TGTGGATATGGTCAACCGTCAGGTGCTGAATCGTCGTGCAGGTCGCCTCGATCCAATGGTCGACCTGATTAAGCGAGATCAGGTTGCTGATGATCGCCCAATAATAATCTTGCTTGTCCGCATCTGTCGCCGAATTGTACAGGAGCTCTTCGGTGATGTAGACGAAGTTCGGGTCCATCGCCTTGCGCACCTTAGAGCGGGTATACTTCGTCGCGGTGTAGGCCAACAGCCGCACAAGCCGCGGCACCGTCGTCAAATACCATTGCACAAGCTCATCCCCGGCGAAATCTTGATGCCGTGCCGCCAAGCGTTCCTTGGGGTAATAGACCAAAAACGCCACTTCTTTCAGTGTCTTCTCGGTCATTTCACCATGAAAGCACTCCCTGATCTTGGCCAACACGTTCCCGCTGCCATTGCGCAAGACGTGCTGAAACGCGTTGTATTCCCCATGGATGTCACTCATGAACGCCTCGGTCGGCTTGGGCAAATTCAAGATCGCCATCAGGTTGATCAATTCTGTCGTGATGGCGGGTACGGTTTGGTATGGTGCTGTCGGATCGGTCATCAAATCCCTCCTTTTGCAGGTAGACCAATATTGATAATGTCACCATCATAGCACAATTAGCACCCTTAGGAAAACGGTTACTCCAATCGCTTTTATCAGCCTAACCAATCCATAAAAAAAAGCGCGATGTCACCATCACGCTTTTCCCCGCTCTAGGCTGCAGAAATCTGAATCTCATCGGCCGCAAGCTCAGCCTTAAGCTGCTTACAATCGCGATGATCGAGGTAATAATCCGTGACCCGATCGCGAATGTGTTGAGCGATCACCCGCCGAAGCGGCCGCGCCCCGAGCGCCTCATCATAGCCTTGATCGATCAACCACGCCTTGGCTTCCGGGCTGACCGTCAACGTCAACCCTTTCTTCTGCAAGGTGCGGCCAACATCGGCCAGCATCAATTCAACAATCTGATTCAGATCAGTCCGCGTCAACGCCGAGAATTCAACGACACCATCAAACCGATTCAAAAACTCCGGACGGAAGAATGGGGCCAGTCGCTCCTTCAAGGTGCCAGTGAACTTGCCGTTGCCAAAGCCGGCATTAGAAGTCGCGATAATGATCGTATTTTTGAAGTTGACCACATTACCTTGCCCATCGGTCAGCCGACCATCGTCTAAGACCTGAAGCAACAAGGTCAATACTTGCGGGTCGGCCTTCTCGATTTCGTCCAGCAACACGATCGCGTATGGCTGGCGACGTACCTGCTCGGTCAATGTGTTGCCATTATCGTCATAGCCCACATATCCGGCTGTCGTCCCGATCAGCTTGGACACCGCGGTGCGATCACTATATTCGGACATGTCCAAGCGGATGAGCGCGTCTTTGCGCCCAAACATGTCTTGTGCCAACTGCTTGGCCAACTCCGTCTTACCGACCCCAGTCGGGCCGACAAATAAGAAACTTCCAATCGGCCGCTCACCATCGTCGAATCCAGCCCGGTTGCGCCGAATTGCCCGGGCAACCATGGCCACCGCCTGATCTTGGCCGATCACCTTGCCTTTGAGGCGCTCACCGAGTCCTTGGAGCCGCGCAATGTCGTCGGCGCCCATCTGCGCTACCGGGATCCCGGTCAGACGCTCAACGGCTTGAGCAACGTCATCAGGCGTGGCCGTGGTGGGCTGATCTGCCTGATCAGGCGCTTGGTTTTGCGCCGCAGTCAAAGCTTGCTTAAGTTTGGCAGCTTTTTCAAAATCTTCGGCCTTCACTGCTGCCGCCTTTTGCGCAGTCAATGACTTGATCCGTTGCGCTAGCGTCTCCCGGTCAACCACCGGATGCTGGGCCGCAAGATGCGCTGCAGTCATATCGAGCAGGTCGATGGCTTTGTCTGGTAACGACCGCTGAGGCAAATACTGCACAGAATAGTCGATACAGGCCTTCAACACCGCATCAGGCAAGGCCACATGATGATGTTGCGCATACAGTTGCCGCAGCCCCTGCAGAATCTTCATAGTGGTTGCAGCACTCGGCTCGCCAATCATCACATCGTTGAACCGGCGCGCCAACGCGGCATCTTTCATGATCGTGTTGCGATATTCGTCTTGCGTCGTCGCCCCAATCACGGTCACCGAACCACGCGAGAGTGCCGGCTTGATGATATCCGCCAAGCCTTTGCTGCCGCCTTCGCCGGTGGCCCCGGCGCCTAAGATCTGATGAATCTCGTCGAAAAACAAGATGACATTGCCGGCTTCTTGAACGGCCTTAAGC
>CAKQZO010000252.1 GCA_934293835.1 uncultured Lacticaseibacillus sp.
ACCGGCCATCATGGATGCAAGCCGCGGCTTGCATCCATGATGCAAACCGCTATCCGAAAAAGCCGGTAAAAAAGACGATGTTCAGTTGTGTTGGTTGTGATACTGTCATGATCAACACTCCTTGTCTCCAGCGTCGCTGGTATGATAACGAGAATACTATGGGAATCCTCACATGTCAAGCCGAACTTTTTCTGGGAGTATATTTAGTTGTGGCGCCCGGTTTACTTGGCCGCGTTGTCGAGGTCGGCCTGAGTCAGATTGAAGAGCTTCATCCGCTTGGCGTTAGACACCAGTTCCGTCTTTGCCGGCGCTTCGATCGGCATGTCCTTGACCTTCTTGCCTTTGAGAATCTTCACGGCCATCTTCGCCGCTTGCTTGCCAAGGTCTTCGTAGTTGATGCCTTGCGTTGCGACCCCTGCGGATTTGATCATCGTCGCATCGGCGTTGACCACCGGGACCTTCTTGCTTTCAGAAACCTTGCCGATCGTCGGCATTGCCGCGGCGGCCACGTTATCGGTTGGGATGTAGATCGCATCGACTTGGCCTGCCAGCGATTCGGCCGCCTGTTGCACATCGTTCGTCGTGGCGGCGGTCTTCACCACTGCGGTCAGCCCAAGCTTCTTGATCTCTTGTTTGGCCTGGCGAATCTGTACCACAGAGTTCTGCTCAGCCGCGTTGTACAGCAAGCCGATCTTCTTGGCCTTCGGGAAAAGCTTGTGCGTGAAGTCGATCTGGCCCTTGACGTCAACCGCGTCGGTGACCCCGGTCGCATTCTTATCCGGCGCCTTGGTATCGGTCGTCAACCCAGCAGACTTAGGGTCGGTCACCGCGGTGAACAGCATCGGCGTGTCACTGTCCTCTTTTTGCAGCGCCTGGGCGGCTGGGGTCGCGATGGCGAGGTTCAAGTCGTTCTTGTCTTGTTTGAGCTGTTGACTCATTGACTTCAGGTTGGCCTGGTCGCCTTGGGCGTTCACGTAATCGATCTTGATCTTGGTGCCCTTGTAGCCTTCCGCCTTCAGTTCTTCCGTGAAGCCTTTGCGCGCGTCGTTCAAGGCGCTTTGGTCGATCAGCTGCAGAATTCCGACCTTCACGGTGCCTTTGTCAACGCTTGTTTTCTTGCCACAAGCGGCGAGGCTCAACAGTGCCGCCAGCGTCGTCAAACCTAATAGTAACTTCTTCATCAATTTTCCCTCCAAAATAAAATGACCGGCCCCCTGGAGTTGCTCCACGTGGCCGGCCAATTTTTTCCGGAAAATAAAAGCCACATGGATGCTGTTCTCCATGTGGCGTCAAAGACATGTTAAGTGTTACGCCTATCATGGATACAAACCTGCTACGCGGTTTGCATCCAAAAGATGCAAGCCGCTATCCGTAATAGCCGTAAAAGTACGCGTTATTCAGTTGTGTTGGTTTCAATCGTGACATGCTCAACACTCCTTAGCTTGCTTATGTGATTGAGAATACACTCAGCGATTCCTCATGTCAATACAATTATTAATCTTGCAATTATTTCAACATCGCGTCGGTGACCCCGAACTGCTTCATCCGCTTAGTGTTCTTGACTAAGCGCACGTCTTTGGGCGCCTCGACGGGAAGGTCTTTGACCTGCTTGCCTTTGATGATCTTGATCGCCATATCGGCCGTTTGCTTGCCGACGGATTCGAAGCTGGCACCTTTGGTCGCCACACCCGCCAGCGGGATCATGGTCGGATCGGAGTTCACGACCGGCACATGGGATTCCGTCGACACTTTGCCGATGGTGGCCATCCCCACGGCCGCGATATGATCATTCGGAATGAACAGCGCATCGCTCTTCTTGCACAGCGCCCGCGCCGTGGCTTCAACGTCAGAGGCCGAGGCCACGGTCATCTCGACTGGGGTCAGCCCGAGTTGCTTCATGGCCTTGCGGGCCCGCTTCACGACCGCCAAGGCGTTAGGTTCACCGGCATCGTACAGCATCCCGATCTTCTTGGCCTTGGGGAACATCTTCTGTAACAACTCGAGTTGGGCCTTCACGCTGGTCAACACGGTCACCCCGGTCGCATTCTTGTCGGGTGCTTTCATCGCCGCCTTGGTAATCAAGCCAGCGGCGACGGGATCGGTGATTGCCGAGAAGAGCAGCGGCGTCTTGTTGCCGGCCTTTTCCATCGCCTGGCTCGCGGCCGAGCCGATTGCGATGTTGAGCGTGTTGTTGGCACTAGTCAACTGCTGACTCATCTGGTTGAGGTTACTC
>CAKQZO010000253.1 GCA_934293835.1 uncultured Lacticaseibacillus sp.
AACCCCCGCGCGCCGACCGACGCATCTAGTGCCGGGTCTGCCAAGGCCGCGCCCGCAACGCTCAGGTGAAACAGGTTGACCCGCAACAGCTTTTGGCTGGTTAAATCGCTTTTGACCCGCACATCACCATCGGCATACACCTGGTGATAATGCGCCGCGGCATGCTTGGCAATCGTTCCAAAATCGGCTCCTTCGAGGCCAGCGTCCGCTGCCTGTGCAACGTCACCCGTCGTTTCACGCGACGTATACAGCGTCACAAGCTTATCGACGGTGAGTGTTCGGTGTGGGACGACATTGAACGACAATGTTTGTTCAATCCGCGCCGGTGCGGTTGCAGTTGTCAGCCCCGCCTGCGCTTTCGCATCACTTGTGAGCAACCGACTGGCAATCCCAAACGAAATTTGCCGTTGACTGAACGTCCCTGCGAGCACTGCAACGTTTTGGTGACTACTGGTGCCTTCAACCTTGAGATGCTTGCCATTAAGCTGTGCATAACGCGCCACGTTCGCATTCTCCACCTGCCCGTCGATGCCGGCATAGACCTGAATCGTGCCTGCAAAGTTCAGAGGAGTCAACCGATAGCGCAATCCCAAGCGGTGATAATCATCAAAATCCGCAACCTTAAAGCTCTCCACCAGCAACTGATGTCCCGTCCCTAGCGCGACCAACATCGTAGTGTGCAGCTGCCCGGTTCGCAAATCAAGGCTGCGGTAAACATCTTGGATATCTCGCTTTTGAATCGTAAACCGGGCCCCATGATCAACACTGAAGCTCAGTGCCTGTGGATTCGGCAAGTTGACCAGATCCTCATTGACGACCTGCTTCCCGTGGATCACAGTTGTGCTCCGATCAAAACCGCCGGCGACGTAAAAACCCGGATAGTTATCTGCATCGGTCTGCGCTTCAACATAAGCCCCACGCAAGCCATAAAAACCGTTACCGACGGTGAGCATCGCCTCTTGGCCGCGGTTTCTTACCCCAGCATATTGCCCATAGTAGTCTAGATGCCAGCTGGCGTACTCGCGCTTAGCCGCCACCGCTTCAGCCAAGCCAAGCTTTGCCACGGTAGGCTCAGCAACGACTGGGACATTCAACATATTCATCAATGCTAAACCGATATCGATTCGCCGGTGGTTCAAACCGACAACGGTGTCAGAAAACGGATAGGTTAAAGGATTAACTAGCACGAAAGCGTCGATATCTTGGCCGACAAGCTGGTCCCGTAATCGCTCCAAATTCGCACCGATGCTCTGGTTCGGATCGAAAGTGATGGTGACTTGCCGCGGTAAATACCGATCAGCCATATTCGTGAAAGTCATCGCCTCTTCGGTGACGCTCAACGAAACTGTCTTCATCAAAATCCTTCTTTCAGAAATCGTTTATCAAGTTTATGTTAACTCGATTTTCTGAAACACGCAAATATTCTTGATTTAATAATATTTATATAATCAGAAGCAAAAGTATTATGACAACTTCACGTAAATGCACTAGCTGTTGCAACCACAAATTCTGATGCAAAAAAACTCCTGCCTCACAATTCAATGGACGAACCGTGAGGCAGGAGCCTTGCGTTATCAGATTGTGGTACCGTCAGATCATGACCTGACTTAACTATTCTTTGCGTAACCGCCGACTGAGATACAAGCCCCCGATCCAAATTACGGCCAAGCCTTCCGCAATCGCAGTTTCTTTAGAAAACAGCATCACGATCACCACCATGGCCAAAAACGCTAAGACATAATAGTCACCGAACGGATGCCATGGCGATTTGAACGCACTGCCGGCAGGATTGCGCTTGCGGAACCGTAAATGGCTTAGGATGATCATCACCCAGACAAACAAAAAGCTAATCGTTGCGACACTCGTCACCAGCGTAAATACTGACGCTGGCAAGAAGATGTTCAAAACCACCGCGATTGCAATCACGGCCGCTGAAGCCGCTAACGCACGCGCCGGCACCTGCCGGCGAGACAGGTGGGACCAGCGATGCAACCGCGGACTCTTGCTTTCCAGCGCAAGGGAAAACAACATCCGCCCGGTACTATACAGGCCTGAGTTGCAAGCTGACGCTGCGGCAGTCAACACCACAAAGTTGACAATATCCGCCGCGGCGTTGATGCCAATGTTGGAAAACACCGTCACAAAGGGACTGTTGCTGGGACTGACCGTATTCCAAGGATAAATTGCCATGATAACGAGCAACGCGCCGATGTAAAAC
>CAKQZO010000254.1 GCA_934293835.1 uncultured Lacticaseibacillus sp.
GGGGTGATGAGTCGCACGACGGTGGCATTGAAAAAATATGGTCTCAGTGCGCACAACTGGCAGTTGCAGACCAGTTCGACGGCCGCGATGACGTCGACGCTGGGTAAGGCGGTCGAACACCATCAGCCGATCGTTGTCACCGGCTGGCAGCCGCATTGGATGTTTGATAAGTATGATCTGAAGTTTCTCAAAGACCCGAAGCACGCTTATGGCACCAGCGAAGCGATCCACACGATCGCGCGTAAGGGACTGCAGAAGTCGGCCCCGCAGGCGTATACCTTGCTGGATCGCTTCTATTGGACGCCTGCGGATATGTCCGCGGTGATGCTGAAGGTCAACGACGGTAAAGCGCCAGCTTCCGCCGCCAAGCAGTGGCTCAAGGCCAATCCTCAGGCGCTGCAACGATGGACAAAAGGCCTAAAACACGTTCATGGGCAGAAGTTGACATTGACTTATGTCGCATGGGATTCGGAAATTGCATCGACCAATGTTGTCGCCCAAGCATTGCGGACGATCGGGTATGACGTGACGATTCGCCCGATGGAGATTCAACCGTTGTGGGCGTCTGTCGCAACTGGTGCAGCCGATGCGATGGTGTGTGCTTGGTTGCCGAACACCAGTGGCAAGTATTATGCCGACTACAAGGGCAAGTTTGTCGATCTCGGGGTTAACTTGCGCGGGGCGCGCGTCGGCTTGGCAGTGCCGAAGTACATGACCAATATCAACACGATCGATGATCTCGTCAAAAAGTGACCTTGATGGCGTCTTCAAATAAGTAACCCAAATAAGCGGGAAGGCTAAGTCAAGCTTTCCCGCTTATTTGAGTTGCGACTGGTACCGCTCGCGCAGACTGTATGAAAGCGTATAATATGAGTATTATCTGATGGAGGAAACCGACATGGCAAAAATTCAAATGATTCGCGGACAGCTGACTTCGGCGCCGTTGACCCATCCGTTCACGACCGCCAAGCATACCGTCACTGAGATGGATAGCGTGGCGGTGGTTGTGACGCTTGCTGATGGTCGCAAAGGAATGGGGGCGGCGACGCCGAACGAAGTCGTGACGGGGGATACGTTGGCAACGACCCTTGCGGTGATCAATGACGTGATCGCCCCGGCGCTTAGCGGGTGCGATAGCGCCGATTTCAACGCGTTGCTGGCGCGGCTTCAGCAATGTATTTTGTATAATACGCCGGCCAAGGCGGCCGTCGAGATCGCCTTGTATGATTTGCGCGCCCAACAATTCGGCGTGCCGCTGGCAACCCTGCTCGGCGCGGCGCCTAAGCCGATCGTGACCGATTTCACCATCGGGATCGCCTCACTTGACGAGATGATCACCACGGCAAAATTGCGGGTAGCGCAAGGCTTCACCGCGTTGAAGCTCAAGTTAGGTACGGTGCCGTTAGCAGAAGACATCGCGCGGGTGACCGCAATTGCCGATGCGGTCGGTCATCAGATTCACCTGCGACTAGACGCGAATCAAGCGTGGTCGCCTAAAGAAGCGTGTACTGCAGCCGCGGCACTGGCCCAAAGCGGGTTGTTGATCGACTTCATCGAGCAACCGGTTGCCGCGGTTGACTTGGATGGGTTGGCGCGGGTGACCGCCGCTTCGGCGATTCCAATCATGGCCGACGAATGTGTGCACAGTTTTCGCGATGCGCAAGCCGTTGTCGCGAAACATGCGGCCGATTACGTCAACATTAAGCTGATGAAAACTGGCGGTTTGCGTGTGGCCGAGCAGATCGATACGTTGTGTGCGGCCAACGGGATGGCGTGCATGCTGGGGTGTATGATCGAGTCTCAGGTCAGTATCGCCGCGGCCGTGGCATTTGCTGTGAGTCATGAGAATGTACGTTTTGTGGATCTTGATGCGGTTTATATGAGCGAAGAGCGGCTTGGCGATCCGTTTTTGCAGTTATCCGGGCCCACGATCGCATTAAGTCACGCGCAAGGATTATGAAGATGGCGAAGGAAAATTTAATCCTTGACTAACGTAAGCGCTTTATTCTAATATTTTGATTAGACTCACGGAATATTCGGGGTCGGCTGGAGGACGTTGTTGGCAAGATAACAACTTAACGAGGAGGAACCCCGATGAAAAAAGATTATGATACGGCTTTCTTGGGTCAACCACGGGGGTTGGCGACGCTGTTTTTCACTGAAATGTGGGAGCGGCTGAGTTACTACGGGATGCGGGCAATCCTGTTG
>CAKQZO010000255.1 GCA_934293835.1 uncultured Lacticaseibacillus sp.
GGATTGAGCTGCAAGAATGCTTGGGGCGACAGACGGAACTCACGGCCGCGGATGGTTTCGGTGAGGTAGGGACTGCCGGCAAGCAACTTGGTTTCTGGTCCCCAGATCATGCTCGTTTCGCCAGGATTGATGTTTTGTGACACCGAGATCACGGCAGGCATGTCCTTGGCGATCGCCGCCAGCAGCTGGTTGCTGTGGGGGAGCTTCTTGGAGTTGGTGACGAAGGTGACCTGCGCCAATCCTTGTGTCGATTCGCGCACGACCAGCGTCTTGACGATCCCCGAATGGCTTTTTTCATCATAGATCGGCACGGCGAGTTGTTCGAGCAGCGCACACAGCTGGTTGATGATCTGCATCGTCAACGGGCGCTGGGTCGCGAACGTGGTGAGTGGCACGAGGTGGTGCGAATTCGGCGCGTACAGGCCTGCGACGACATGGCCATCGACCAGACGAACGGGGAACTGGGCCTTGTTTCGGTAGTGCAGGGGGTGCTTGGCGCCGATGGTAGCGCGCACATCATAGTGTTGCCAGCCGGCGGGCTTGTATTTGGCGAGTGCCTGGCTGACCACGTCGCGCTTAAAGACCAGCTGTTGGCCGTAGTCGAGGTGCCCGAGTTCGATGCCGCCGACCTTGCCGTAATGCGGATCGATCGGTGCAATGCGGTGAGGGGACGGTTGCTTGACCCGGTGGCACTTGGCTTCGAGATAGCGGTCGTGCACCGCAGTGACTTCGGCGACGACGACTTCACCGGGCAAGGCGCCTTCAACGAAGGTGATCTTGCGCTTGAAGTAGCCGATGCCGGCCCCGTTGATGTCGAGGCGCTTGATGGTCAGGGGAAAACGCTGACCGAGTTTGATTTCTTCCATGTGTCCCTCCTTGGTTAATGACTCTACTATACCCGAAACCCGCCGTATCTGCATCGCGTAATCGCTTGCGCTTTGCTATAATATTCAAGACGTGTGTCAACACGTGATGGAGGCTATGATTTCGATGAAAATTTATTATACTAACGCAATGTCGCGCAAGATGACCGCGACCGTCTGGGTCAATGACAAGGCGTATGCCTTAGCCAGCCGCTCCCAGATCGAAGTGAAAGTGAAGCGCGATGATGTGGTCAAGTATCGCGTCGGCCGACTGTCGGCCTTGCGCACGCTGGATTTCCAATCGCCTGATGCGATTTTTGCTATCGAGCCCAACAAGAAGCTGCAAGGCATCTATATCGCCATCATGCTCGCAGTATTGCTCGGCTTGTGGTATCTGAAGCAGGCCAACACCTGGTGGGTGACGCTCTTGGTGGTTGTGATGATCTTCGGCTATGAGATCACCAACTACTTCCGCGGCTATATCGCCAGACCGGTGCACGTCTGAGGAGCAAAACGCGACCCCTGCAAAACCATTCCGTTCAGGTTTTGCAGGGGTCGCATTGCGTTGCCGCTTACTCGGCGGCTTCGGCGTTCTTGTCGTGGTGGCGGCGCAAGAGCTCGGCGTATAGCCGGTAATAATCTTCTTCTGCCGCCATGCTTTGCCACTGGATCACGGGCGGGTGTTTCTTGCCGTAGAAGTCGTCGATCAGTTCGTAGCTGGTCAGCGTGGTGATGATGACATCGGCGTCAGGAATTTCTTCGGCAGGCGTCAAACGGACGAAGTCGATGCCGTCGAGGACGTGCAAGATGTCACGCAAGGTGAACGTACCGGGCTCGATCAAGACGGCAACGCCGAGTTGATGGTCCGCATCAAGCACCGGATAGTCGCTTCTGATGACGCTATAGATGACGCGGCGCATGATGGCTGCGTATGGCTTCAGTGCCGCGGCATCACCTTCTAGACTGGCAAAATATGTATCGATCAATGCAGGTAGTTTGCCGAAGGTGCTGGCGTTCTTGTCTTCATCATAGAAGTCGAGGCGCTTGGAGAAATCGCCGCCGAAGAGCCAGAAGGTGTAGGTGAGGCGATACAGGTTCGCGCGCAACTGTTCGTGCTCAGTGATGCGATTCGGCACGTCGTCTGGTACCTGCGCGTCGAGGAAGGTGATCAGGCCATCGGCGAAGTGGGCGACGATGCCGTCGCGCTGTTGAAAATGGGCGAGCAACCAGACGTCCACATTTTTTGTGCCACCCATGAGATCAGTATCTCCACTTTACGCCGGCGGGTGGAAGGCT
>CAKQZO010000256.1 GCA_934293835.1 uncultured Lacticaseibacillus sp.
GCGGCACGGCTACGCGTTGCCGATGTCGAGCTGGGCAAGCCGATCACGGTTGGTGACAGCGTCTGGATCGGCGGACATGCGACGATCTTACCTGGCGTCACGCTCGGCGATCGCGTCGTTGTTGGCGCGGGTTCGGTCGTGACTAAGTCGTTTCCTTCCGATGTCGTGATCGCCGGTAATCCGGCGCGCATCATCCACCGACTCGATGCCAATGGGGATGTGATTTCTGCAAAATAGAACAGAGGCTAGACGCATGCGTCTAGCGATCATGGCGCCACCGAAGCGTCTGGGTTTCCAGATGGCGACGGTAGCCAACACACTACCGCAGGCACTACAGACGGCGTCAACGACCCGTTGTCTGGCAGGGATGGCGTCACGATAATGGTCGTCGGGAACTAGGAGTCTTTTTATTTTAAACCGACAAAATATTAATAAACGTCTTTTCATACCAACCGTGGCGCTATTTTTGGTCGTCTCAATCGCGCTTTTGCTCGGTGGTAACGCCCTTAAGTCGCTATTGGCGGCGATGATGGCTAATATTACGGCGCACTTCAGCTGGTTGTATCTGGGCATTTATATCATTAACTTCGTCTTTTTCCTCGGCTTGGCTTGCAGCCACTTGGGCAAGATCAAGCTTGGGGAACCGGATGATAAGCCGTTGTACAGCAACTTCCAGTGGGGGAGCATGGTGTTTGCGACCGCGATCGATGCCAGTATCTTGATGCTGAGCATGGTCGATCCCTTGCGTTACGTCCAACAACCGCTGTTCGGGGCCAAGGCGATGTCTGCGCAGAATTACCAAAACGCGCACATGCTCGGCCAGTTCGACTGGGGGCCGATGGCGTGGATGATGTTTGCCTCTGCGGCAGTCATCATTGCCTACATGATGTTCGTCAAGCACGTGCATGTGATGGCGCTAAGCGACGCGATGCCGTTGTTGCAAGGCAAAAGCCGCACCAAAAAGTCGTTGCGCCTAATCGTTAACTTCTTGGTCGTCTTTGGGATCATGGGCGGCATCGGGTCGTCTGTCGGGATGGAAATTCCGGTCTTGGCCAAAATCATCGCCCAGATCACCGGTGTTCCTGACACGATCTGGTTGAAGTTCGCCATGTTCGTGGCGTTACTAGTAATTTTCGCATTGACGATGGTGCAAGGGCTCAAAGGCGGGATCGATCGCCTCAGCTCGGCACACATCTGGACGGCGATCGGGTTTTTGATCATCGTGTTATTGGTTGGGCCAACCGGTTCGATCGTGCGCTCTGAGATGCATAGCCTGGGGACCTTGGTCACCCGGTTTGCTGCAATGAGTACCGGCTTGACCACTGCCGCTGGCGGCGTCGATCCGGTGAAGTCTGAGACGATTTTCTACTGGGGTTGGTGGCTGACCTACATGCCGTTTATGGGCTTGTTCATCGCCCGGATTTCCAAGGGGCGCACGATTCGCCAGGTGATCTTCGGCATGCTTGGTTACGGTGCGCTAGGGTGCATGAGCTTTTATGCGATCTTAGGTGGCTACTCGCTGTCACTGCAACAAAGCGGGGCCGTAGACCTGGTTCACACGCTCAACACGCAAGGCCAAGCCGCGACAATCGCGCAAGTGTTGGCGACCTTGCCGTTCAAGTACGTGATGCTGGTGATTTATGCCGTGTCGTGTTTCATCTTCTTGGCGACCACGGTGTCGTCTTCGGCCTACATTGTGTCGACTTTCACGTCGACACGCTTGAAGGCGACCCAACAACCGAGTCTGCTCAACCGCATGGTGTGGATGGGAATCTTCATGCTGTTCGCGTTTGGCATCGTCTTCGTCGGCGGCTTCAAGACCGTCCAGGCGATCTGTTCGGTCGCGGGCTTCCCGTTGATTTTCGTCTCGGGCCTGCTGATCTTCTCTACTTGGAAGCTGTTGATCAAAGATCGCAGTGTCGTGCCTGCGCCTGCACCAGCCAAGCGCAAGCGAGAGGTGCCGCGGGTCTTGCCGATTGCACATGACTCTATCCATGATTAATCATTCAAAAAGCGTTCGTTCAGGCTATGGCCTGGATGAACGCTTTTTTGTGGGACGAATTGTCAACTCAAGTGCAACTTTTTGTCTAGGTAAACTTCTGATGGAGTCTTCCAGCCTAAAACCTTGCGGG
>CAKQZO010000257.1 GCA_934293835.1 uncultured Lacticaseibacillus sp.
CGGGATGTAGCTGGAGACGCGCAACAGCGGCGAGTCCCCAGACTGGGCGATGAACGACAGCATGTAGCCAGCAAGCCCCAACATCGAAATCGGCATCACCGCCGCGTTGACTTGTTCTTGATTGGAAACCAGCGAGCCGGTCAGCGCCGCCAAGACGGCAAACAGCATCACGCCGACGACGAAGAACAAGACCGCGATCAGCGTCGTCTGCGACCATAACACTGACAGATCGATCTGCTTCAACAGACTCTTGACGAACTTCTGGTCACGAAGCCAGAACCAGCCGATACCGCCGGCGACAGCATAAGCGGCGATCTGCGTCAGCAACAACGCGAACATCCCCGCCAACTTCCCGAAGAACTGCGTGGTGGCGCTGACGGAAGACAGCAAGATCTCCATGATGCGCGACCCTTTTTCCGTCGCGATCTCTTGGGCGAGCAGCGACCCGTACACCATCGTGATCAGCATGACGAACACCGTCAGCACGCCGGCGAAGGCCTTGTTGACTGCGGCGGTCGTGTCGTTCTTCGCGACTTGACGCCCACCTTGAATCGCCACCGTACGCGTCTTCAGCGCGGCAGGCGCCAGCAGCGTCTGTAACTGCTGGGCAGACAGGCCGAGGCTGCCAGCGGTTTGGGTGAGCTTCAGCTGCGACAGCGTCGCCTGCAAGGTCGTCGTATCCACGCTGTTGTCGGCATTACTACGTTCGACGTAGCTGGCGTGCACCGTCGGCGTGGCCGTCACCGTCAACACCCCGTCGAGGCGCTCGTGATTCAGCGCCGCGTTGGCCTTATCCAAGTCGGCATAGCGCTTGAAGTGGACATCGGAGTCGCTCGTCTTGACGATGGCCGCGCTCAGTGGCGCGTTGTCGGTGACCACGGCGACTTTGGCCGGCTGGACGTTTTGGGCGACGAACCAGCCGATCAAGGCGGCCACGCCGACGAAGACTAATGGTGATAACACCAGGAACAGCCACGACCCGCTGCGCACGTTCTTCTTGTAGACCTGTGAGAAAACGACCCAGAATTTACGCATGTTCAGCCCCCGCTTTCATTCGGAAAATCTCATCGAGTGTCGGTGGCGCCTGCCTGAATTCGGGGATGTAGCCGTTGGCCGTCGCCTGGGCGAAAATGGCTTGCCCCACCGCCGGATCGCTCAGTGTCAGCTCGAACTCGCGCCCGTGCGCGACCACCTTTTGCACGCCGGCAACGGCACTGAGCTCAGTTTCAGTGAGTGGCGATTCGATGAACAGCTTGGTGCGGCCGAAGCTCTCGCGAATCGCATCGACAGTGCCCGACAACACGACCTGCCCGTTGCGCAACATCACCAGATGATCGGAGATCGCTTCGACGTTGCCCATGTCGTGGCTAGAGTAGATGATCGCCGCGCCACTGTCGCGCAGCATCTCAATGCCCGACTGCAAGATGCTGGCGTTGACCGGATCGAGCCCGGAGAACGGCTCGTCTAAGATCACGAGCTTCGGCATGTGAATCAGGGTGGCGATCAGCTGCACCTTCTGCTGGTTACCTTTACTCAAGTCCTTGATCTTATCGGTGCGCTTGCCTTTGACCTGAAACCGTTCCAGCCACTCGGGGATCTGGCGGCGAATCTCAGCGGTTTTCATCCCGCGTAGTCGCGCGAAGTAGATGATCTGATCTTCCACGCGCATCTTGGGATACAGTCCCCGCTCTTCCGGTAGATACCCGATCATGTCGTAATCCTTGGCCGTCAGCGGCCGCCCCTCCCACTGAATCGACCCGGCATCTGGGGTCAGGAAGTTCAACAACATGCGAAACGTCGTCGTCTTTCCCGCGCCGTTTTGCCCGATCAACCCCATGATCTCACCCGGGCGAATCGTGAAGCTCTCGTGATCGACAGCGGTCATCGCCCCGAAGCGCTTCACTAAATCGTGTACTTCAAGCATGGTCATTCCTCCATTCTTTTTATCAGTGTATCATAACCAGAAAAGCGCTACCGAAATTTCACGCTCAGTGCTACACTAAAAACAATCTATTCAGGAGGCCCATCATGCACATCTACTTCGCCAATGCCTTGTTCTCGCGCGCCGACTACGACTTCAACGCCCAGCTCGTCGCCCGCCTACGCCAAGCACTCCCCAACGT
>CAKQZO010000258.1 GCA_934293835.1 uncultured Lacticaseibacillus sp.
CTTGGTCGTTAAACATTGTACCCGTCATGGGTTTCTTTGTGTTCATAAAGTGTTGCACTTGAATTGTAAATCTGCCGGGCAGGAAGACAGAAAAAGAAGCGGATAGATAAGTCATCTACCAGCTTCTAAAAGGGGTGGGTATTATTTGACCGCAGCCTGCTTCATCGCGGTTTGCAGTGCGAGACCGAGTGCCTGGGAACCTTCTTTGATCGCCGCTAAGGATGGTCCAGTGAAGTTCAGCCGGGCACCGTTGGTCATCGCATGCCCCGGAACCATGATGCTGGCCGGAACGAAGGAAACGTTGGCCTCTGGGAGCAAGGTGTCGTTCATGAAGGCTTCCGCATCGAATCCTTCTGGCAGGCGTAGCCATAAGAAGAAGCCGCCTTCGGGATCGTTGATGGTACAGTTGCCTGGTAGGTATTGGCGCAGGGTCTTCACCATCAAGGCTTTTTTCTCGCGGTAGCAGGCGCGGATGGTTTGGATGTGAGCGTCTAGGTCGTTGTGTTCGAGGTAGTTGTCGATGCTGTGCATCATGAGGTTGCTGGATTCGACATCGACGCCTCCCTTGAGACCCATCAGCGGGTGTAGCAGTTCAGAGGCAGCGTTCACCCAACCAAGGCGGAGGCTGGGGGCGAGGATCTTGGAGAAGCTCCCCAGAAAGATCACGCGGCCTTGTATGTCAAAGCTACGCAGTGGCGGAAGATTCTCACCGCTGTAACGCAAGTCGCGGTAAGGGCCATCTTCGAGGATGATGACATCATACTGGTTAGCCAAAGCGACCAAGGCCTTGCGCTTAGCCAAGGACATCACGGTGCCGGTCGGATTCTGAAAATCAGGGATGGTGTAAATTAGCTTCACTTGATGCGTCATCAAGACCTTTTGCAAGGCGTGAAGATCCATGCCATCTGCTTCCATCGGGACGGTGTAGTAGGTCGGCTGGTAAGCGTCAAAAGCTGCCAGTGCGCCAACATAGGTCGGGCCTTCGACGACGAGGCCGTCACCTTCGTTCAGTAAGAGGCGAGCGGTGAGGTCGATGCCTTGTTGCGCGCCTTGCGTGAGTAAGACGTCGTCGGCGGTGGCGCTGATCTGATTGGTCTCCAGGCGCTTGGCGAGCTTCTCACGCAACGGCCGGTAGCCGGCAGCGGAGGTGTATTGCAGAAGCTCGGTGTCCTCAGAAGCAAAGCTAGTGGTGAAGGCCGCGTTCAGCTCCGCCTTCGGGAAAAGGCTACGATCGGGATAGCCGCCGGCAAAAGAGATCACATCCGGGGCGCTGGCGGCGAACAGTGCCTCTAATCCTGCTGCTGCATTTTGGTGGTTACGTTGTGCGAATTCCATCGTGATCCCTTCCTTTCATGAATTAACTTGACTTCATCATACCGAGATTCTATGATTAAGTAAAATTCAACTTGTTCAAACTTACATGAGCGATTCTCAACTTAATGCAAGATTGCGAGCCAGGAGGGCCAGTGATGAGTAATTTTAGCTATGAAGTTTTCAGTGCTGTCGTTGAAAAAGGGACGTTCATGCAGGCGGCCGCGGAGTTGAACGTTACGCCGAGCGCCGTTTCTCACAGCATCTCCCAGCTCGAATCAGATCTCGGCTTTCCATTGTTCATCCGCAACCGCACAGGCGTGGAGCTAACGCCCGATGGCACCGCGATCTTGCCAACGATTCAGGCGATTCTCAACCTGGAAGACCAGCTTGTGCAGATCGCCGACAACATCAACGGCATCAACACTGGGCGCATCCGGATCGGGGCGTTTTCGTCGGTGTCGAACAATTGGCTGCCAGAGATCATCATGGCTTTCCGCAAACAGTATCCGAAGATCGACGTGTCCTTGGTGCAGGCGAGCTTCAATGAAGTCGCCGAGCAGGTGCGCGTGGGGACCATCGATATCGGGTTTTCGCTGATGCCGGTGCCTAAGCAGCTGATCGCCATTCCATTGTTGCAAGACCCGATTTATTGCATCACGCCGCGGGCCTTCACACCGGCGAACGGGACCTTCATGACGGATCGGGACATGGCCCATCAGAACTTCATCTTGCAACAAGCCGACTACGACCGTGACACGAAAAAGGCCCTCGATCGCTACAACGTCTCGACCAATTCACTGCACTATTC
>CAKQZO010000259.1 GCA_934293835.1 uncultured Lacticaseibacillus sp.
CGTTTAAGGAGGAAATTTATGCGTCCATTACAAGCTGAAATTATCGCTGCGCTCCATGTGCAGCCTCAAATCGATCCGGAGGCCGAGATCCGGCGGTCGGTCGATTTCTTGAAGGCTTATCTTACCCATTACGCTGGCTTGAAGTCGCTGGTGCTCGGGATCTCTGGCGGACAGGACTCAACTTTAGCTGGGGCTTTGGCTGAACAGGCCGTGACCGAGCTGCGCAAGGAAACCGGCGATGCGAGCTATCAGTTCATCGCGGTGCGGCTACCTTATGGGGAACAAGCCGATGAGGCCGATGCGATGGCCGCCATCGCGTTCATGCAGGCGGATCAGACGGTGCGCGTCAACATCCAACAAAGCGTCGATGCGATGGTGGCCGCGGTCGAGCAAAACGAGCTCACCGTGTCCGATTTCAACAAAGGCAACATCAAGGCGCGGGCGCGGATGATCGCCCAGTATGCGATCGCAGGTGCTAACGCTGGGGTGGTGGTCGGCACCGATCACGCGGCCGAAGCGGTCACCGGCTTTTATACCAAGTTCGGCGACGGCGGGGCCGATGTCACGCCGCTTTGGCGGCTGAACAAGCGCCAAGGCGCCGCGCTCCTGCAGGCACTCAATGCGCCGGCGCATCTGTATGAGAAGGCGCCGACGGCCGATCTGGAGGAAGACCGCCCTGCGCTGCCTGATGAAGAGGCGCTCGGAGTCAGCTATCGCGATATCGATGACTACTTAGAAGGCAAGCCAGTCAGCGCCCAGGCGGCGGAGACGATCGAGCGCTGGTATCAGCGTTCACAGCACAAACGTCATTTACCGATAACTATTTTTGATGATTTTTGGAAATAGCCGCGGCAAAAAGCTTGCGTCGGTCGTGATGCTTCAGGTATACTGAAGTTGTCACATAAGGGAGTAACTAGCGGTCATGCCGCGGCAACGTCACCAACAAGTCATAAACTGGTGTTGCCTTAAATAGTGAGACTTATGAACTGCAGTCGCAGTCCGTGGGTCTCTTTTTTTACCCAAGCGGCCGCATTACAACCACTAAGGAGGAATTATGATATGAGCGAACAACCAGCATATGCCCAGGCGGCTGAAACGGTCGTGCAGGCCATGCATACCGACACGCAGTCGGGACTGTCTGCCAAAGAAGCGAAGTCCCGCCTCGAGCAAGATGGGCCCAACAGCCTAGCCAAAGGCGAGAAGAAGACGCTGGTGCAGCGCTTCTTGGATCAATTCAAAGACTTCATGATCATCGTGTTGTTGGTGGCTGCCTTGATCGCCGGGTTCATCGTCCATGAATGGGCAGATGCCGGGATCATCTTGGCCGTCGTGATTTTGAACGCGATCTTCGGGGTGTTCCAGGAAAGCAAGGCCGAAGAAGCCATCGATGCGTTGGCGCAGATGGCGACGCCAGACGCCCATGTCCGCCGCGGCGGGCAAGTGTTGACGATTCCAAGTTCTGAGTTGGTCGTCGGCGACATCGTGTTGGTCGAAGCCGGGGATGTCGTTCCGGCGGATATGCGCTTGATCGAATCGGCCAACCTGAAGATCGAAGAGTCTGCCTTGACCGGCGAATCGGTGCCGGTGGAGAAAGCCGTCGCAACGCTGACCGGAGAGAATATCGGAATCGGTGACCGCACGAACATGGCATTTATGAACAGCAACATCACCTATGGCCGCGGCGTGGGGGTTGTGGTCGCTGTCGGGATGGCCACAGAAGTTGGCCGGATCGCCGGCATGATCAATGCCGCGGAAGAAACCACGACGCCGCTGCAAGACAACCTCAGTGCGCTTGGGAAGACGCTGACAATCATGATCTTGGTGATCGCCGCGATCGTGTTCGGGGTCGGGCTGTGGCGTGGCGCCGCGAGCTTACCTGAGATGTTCTTGACCGCGATTTCGTTGGCGGTCGCCGCGATTCCGGAAGGCTTACCTGCGATCGTCACGATCATCTTGGCACTGGGAACGCAGAAGATGGCCAAGCGCCGGGCGCTGGTGCGCAAACTGCCGGCGGTTGAAACGCTGGGTTCGACTGAAATCATCGCGTCTGATAAGACCGGGACGCTGACCCAAAATAAAATGACGGTGGAGAAGGTCTATTACGATGGCCAACTGCACGATG
>CAKQZO010000260.1 GCA_934293835.1 uncultured Lacticaseibacillus sp.
CGAAACACGGTGAAGACCGCGTGTTTGATACGCCACTGGCAGAGTCTGGAATCGGTGGGCTGGCCATTGGGTTAGCGTTGACCGGCTGGCGGCCGATTCCGGAAATTCAATTCTATGGATTCATTTTTGAAGTGATGGACAGCATTGGCGGGCAGATGTCACGGATGCGCTATAAGATGGGCGATACGCGGCAGATGCCGATCACGATCCGGGCACCATTCGGCGGTGGGGTCCACACGCCGGAGATGCATTCGGATAACTTCGAAGGGTTAGTCGCGCAGTTTCCGGGGATGCGGGTTGTGGTGCCAAGCAATCCGTATGATGCCAAGGGCCTGTTGATCAGCGCCATTCGTAGCAATGACCCGGTTTTGTATCTGGAACACATGAAGTTGTACCGCTCCTTCCGTGAAGAAGTGCCTGATGAGTCTTACGAAGTGCCGCTGGACAAAGCCGCGGTGACCAAGGTGGGGACCGATGTTTCGATCATCACTTATGGGGCCATGGTGCGTGAGGCGAAAAAGGCCGCAGACGAGTTGGCTAAGGATAACATTAACGCCGAGATTATCGATTTACGGACGATTGCGCCGCTAGATGTTGAAACAATCATCGCCAGTGTCAAGAAGACTCACCGGGCAGTCGTCGTCCAAGAGGCGCAACGGATGGGCGGGGTGGCCGCCAGTGTCATCAGCGAGATTTCCGAGCGGGCCATCCTTTCCTTGGAAGCACCAATCGGCCGCGTTGCCGCACCGGACACGCCGTTCCCGTTTGGCCAGGCCGAAAGTGTTTGGCTACCGAATGCTAAGGATATCGAAGCTAAGGTTCGCGAGACAGTCGCGTTTTAATTATTCATGACGAGAATCTACTATTATAATATGAAGGGGTGCCAGCATGGCCTACGAATTCAAACTCCCTGATATCGGGGAAGGCATTGCAGAAGGGGAAATCGTCAAGTGGCACGTTGCCGTCGGTGACGAGATCAAAGAAGACGATACCCTGCTTGAAGTTCAAAATGACAAATCTGTCGAAGAAATCCCGTCGCCAATCAGTGGGAAGGTATTGAACATCTTGGTTCAAGAAGGCGAGGTCGCGACTGTCGGGCAAGTGCTCGTGCAAATCGATGATGGTTCCGGAGCGGTGACCCCTGCTGCACCGGCAGCGGCTGCAGCACCAGCAGCCGAGTCTGCATCAGCGGCTGCTGGTGGGGTCTATCAGTTCAAGATGCCAGAGCTTGGTGAAGGTCTGGCTGAAGGAGAAATCGTCAAGTGGCATGTTGCTCCTGGAGACGAGATCAAAGAAGATGATACTTTGGTCGAAGTCCAGAGCGATAAGTCCGTCGAGGAGATTCCTTCTCCCGTCAGTGGTAAAGTACTAAAGGTGTTGATCCCTGAAGGCGAAGTGGCCACTGTTGGTGATGTGATGGTTGAGATGGACGCACCGGGGCATAACGATACGGCCGCGGCTTCGACACCAGCACCAGCCACAACGGCGCCAGCAGCTGCCACCCCGGTAGCCGGAGCCAACCCAGTGCCGGCGGTCACCGATCCTAATCGCGAAATTTTGGCGATGCCTTCCGTGCGGCAGTACGCCCGAGACAACGGGATCGATATTTCGCAAGTGCCTGGTAGCGGTAAGCGTGGCCGCATCACTCGCGAAGACGTTGATGCCTTCAAGAGCGGCAAGGCATCAACGCCAGCGCCAGCTGCTGTGGCTACTCAGCCTGCGGCACAGGCCGCACCGGCACCTGTTAAGCCAGCCGCGGCGCCGGTACAGCCTTACGTCCCTGAAGCAGATGTCGCTGCGCTTGAGACGCGTGAGAAGATGACACCGACGCGCAAAGCGATCGCTAAAGCGATGCTTGCCTCTAAAGCTAACAGCCCACATGTCACAAGCTTTGATGAAGTTGAAGTGTCCGACTTGATGACGCATCGCAAGCAATATAAGCAGGTGGCCGCGGACAAGGGCATCAAGCTGACCTTCTTGCCATACATCGTCAAGGCTTTGGTCACTGTGTTGCGCGACTTCCCAGCCCTGAATGCATCGATCGATAACAGCACCGATGAGATCGTCTACAAGCATTACTTCAATGTCGGCATCGCAACGGATACCGATCACGGGCTGTATG
>CAKQZO010000261.1 GCA_934293835.1 uncultured Lacticaseibacillus sp.
GAAATAGTGTGACCACAAAGCCCCCAGAAAACCGTGTTAAGCGTCGGTTTTCTGGGGGCTTTGTGGGATGTCACTGATGATTGTGGCTGAACTGTTGCTGAATAATGGTGATGATGGTGTCGAATAGGGCCGAATGTTGCTGGTTGCGCCGGTATTGCAAGGCGATCTGAGCGGAGAGTGGGGCAACGTCTACGATCGGTAAGATGCGGATCGCCGGATCGTCGATCGGGGTCAGATCTGCCAGGAAGCCCAGCGCAATATCCGCCGATATCGCCTGCAAGACGACGCGCGGGTTCTCACTATCAAACAGCACTTTGGGGGTCGCACCGCCGAACATGCGGGTGAAGACCTCGTGGTTGAGGTAATCGCTGTTCAAGGTGATGAACGGATACTTCACCAACTCATTGACGGTGACGCTCGTCTTATTCGTGAGGGGATGATCGGTGTTTGCCAAGACGTTAAAATGCAGTGGGGTCAACGGCACCGTCTGCAAGTTGGGATCGGGGTTGTCGTCGAGCACCCCGGTGATCACTAGGTCAACGGCGCCATCAGTGAGCTGTTGTGCCAAGGCTTTGGCCCCCATCTCGACGATTTCGAGATTACTCAGCACATTCGCTTGCCGCATGGTGCGCATGAGCGCGATCAAGTAGCGTTCGCTGATCGATGGGCCGATGCCCAAGCGCACCTTGGCTTCTCGCATCCGCCCGATGGCCGCCACGCTCGACTCCCATGCCGAGAGCATTTGTTCTGATGTCAGCATCAGCTGGTGCCCGGCCGGTGTGAGCTGGATGCTTTTGGAGTGTTGTTTGCGCTCTAACAACGGCAGCTGGAAGCGCTGTTCTAGACGCTTGAGGGCTTGGGTGATGGTCGGCTGGCTGACACCAAAATACGTCGCCGTCTGCGTGAAACTCAGCGTGTGGGCAAGCTGGCAGAAATAATCGAGGTCTTTGAGGTTCATTGGCGTCCTCCTTTCGTCATGAGTGCAAAAAACCGCCCAGGCTGGTCGTCAATCCGTCACAAGAGCGCCAGTCGTATTGATGTCGAGGTGTAAGAGATCACCGGCAGTCAGACTGCGTCGCAGCAAGGTCTCGAAGCGCGCGGCAGTCGGAGGCGCTAGGCAAACTAAGGCCGGCCCGTTGCCAGCGGCAAAACAGCCATAGCCACCGCATTTCAAAACCGCGCGGCTGACCATCTCGGCTTGGGGATAATATTCTGCGGTCACTTGGCTACGCAAGTTTTCGATAGGAAAATGATGGCGCAACCACGCATCGTCACCTTGGCTCAAGGCCCTGATCAAGCGCTGATAATCTTCGCTCGTCGCGTTGGTGCTGGTGAAGTGGCTGGGCACGCTGGCTTCCACGAATTGGCTGGGACAATAGATGAACCATTGGAACTGGGCTAAAGGCACCTTGCGCGGCTGGCCACTAGTCAGCTCGACGAATTGCATGCCGCCTTCCATGGCGGCAGCCAAGGCCGCGGGATAAGGTTCGTAGCGGCTAGCGGCCGCGATGATTTCGGCTTGGCTAAGGTCGAGGCGGGCGAGCTTATTGGCCAACAAGATGCCAGCAAGCGTGGCCGCGTTAGACCCGCCTAGCCCTTGGCCGACCGGAAGCGTCGAGGTGACTTGTAGATGGTGCGGCAAGAGCCATGGGGCGGTGCGTTCGGCAACCGAGACGATCATGTTGGTTTGATCATGGGCGAGTCGCGGGTCGTGATGGGCGACGATCCAGTCGAGACTTTCTTCTTCGACGCTGACGGTGATCGCGGCATCGACGGCCACGGCAAGTTGTTGCCCCAGCGGGGAGCGCGACGTGATGACGCCTGGGACGCGAATACGCATGAACTCGTCCTCCTTTCGTAGACAGATGTATGTATATTGTTAATAGTAAATGAAATTATACTTAGTATATCTAATTGTAATCTCATTTTCCAGCCATTTTTTCATTTGTTTTGAAAGTAACGGGGGTAAATGCCGCGCCAACCTCATGCGTGTTTAGCATCTCCAAATAGGGTGGCATTTTTAAATGGGGGGCAGATTTACAATTCAAGTGCAACACTTTATGAACACAAAGAAACCCATGACGGGTACAATGTTTAACGACCAAG
>CAKQZO010000262.1 GCA_934293835.1 uncultured Lacticaseibacillus sp.
CCATGCGCACCAGCCACCCCGATAGACGTATACGGCTGCATCAACTTACCAAGGAATTCATGGTAACGGTAGAACTTAAGGCCCAAAGCCTTAGCCTGCTTCACTTCGGGATGTTCATCAGTAAACGAGTTCCCGCAGATGATCGTATAGCCTGGTTTGATATTGGCCGCATCGAACGGCAACATCTCGATCCCAGCTGCCGCCAAACCACGTTGGGTGAAGGTGTATTGCGTGATGTCAGAGCCAAGCACCTTTTCACCCATGTCATGCAAGATCAGCGCCAACGCACTCATCCCTGAACCTTTAATCCCAATAAAATAATACGTTTCTGTCATTGTTTTCCCCTTACTATGATTCGTCTTGATCCAAGTCATCCTTGCTCAAGTAAACATCTCGCGGCTTGGAGCCGTTGGCCGGCGAGATATAATGCCGCATCTCCAACTCATCGATCAAGTTAGCAGCGCGGTTGTAGCCGATCGAAAAGACCCGCTGGAGCTTCGACGTGGAAACATGCTTTTCCTGGGCGATGAATTCCAGTACCTGTGGAAAAAGGTCATCTTGCGCCTCAGACGCTTCGGCCTTGGCCAAGAGTCCTTCCGGCTGGAACAAATACCGCGGTGGGCGTTCGGCTCGAACAAAATCGACCACCGTTGCGATGTCTTCATCAATGAACGTGCCTTGCAACCGGATTGGCTGGCTAGCACCGCTACCGAGATACAGCATGTCCCCGCGTCCGAGCAACCGCTCGGCGCCGTTCGCATCAATGATCGTGCGTGAATCGGTTTGGCTGGCGACCATGAACGCAATGCGGGTCGGAATGTTGTTCTTGATCGTCCCTGTGATGACATCTACCGACGGCCGCTGCGTGGCGACGATCAGATGAATGCCGGCCGCTCGCGCCTTTTGCGTGATGCGCGCAATGTAGTCTTGAACTTCACTGGCGGCAACCATCATCAGATCAGCCAATTCATCAATAATGATCACAACGTATGGCAACACCATATCGAAGTCACCATGGGCCTTGGCCTTTTGGTTAAACTGTGCCAAGTTGCGGACACCTGCCGCGGCCATCTTCTGGTAGCGATTCTCCATCTCTTCGACCGCCCACTTCAGGGCTTCCGCTGCGGCCTTCGGCTCAGAAATCACTGGCGAAACCAGATGCGGCAACCGATTGTAGACAGCCAGCTCAACGGCCTTGGGATCGATCAGAAGAAGGCGCACCTGCTCTGGGGTTGCTTTGTACAGTAACGAAGTCAATAAGGAATTGATAAATACTGATTTCCCAGACCCTGTCGCCCCGGCGATCAGTCCATGCGGCATTTTATTGATGTTAGTGACGATCGGTTTACCGAAGAGATCGACACCCAACGCGATCGTTAACGGTGATTTGGCCTCCTGGAAAGCTTGCGACTGCAAGACTTCGGACAACATGACTGGCCGTGGATGCAAGTTCGGAATCTCGATGCCGACCGTCGTCTTCCCCGGAATCGGCGCTTCAATGCGGATATCCTTGGCAGCTAGTGCCAACTTCAGATCGTCGTTCAGGTTCGTAATCTTGTTGACCTTCACGCCAGCGGCCAGCGCCACCTGAAATTGAGTGACTGTCGGGCCGACCGTGTGCGCCACAACATGCGCGCTCACATGAAACGCCGCCAGTGTCTCATCGAGGCGCTGGGACTGGGCAATCACCCACTCATCTTGAGCATCACTTTCGGTGACGACTGGCTGCGGGAGTAAACTCAGCGGTGGAAACTGATATGGCGTGACCGTCTCAGCAGATGACTTCGTTTCGGTAACCGGAGTTTCTGATGCCCCCGCAGGCATGACAACATGCGAAGGCGCCTCGGTGTGTTCATGGTTAGCCCGCGGCATATCGGTATCGTTTTGAGCGCGCTGGGCAACTGGCTTCGGCAAGTGTTTCTGATGTGGCTGATGCTTGTAAGTTTCGACTGCCTGCGTCAATGAGCGCCGATCTGGTAACTTGATGGGGCGCCAATTGGCATAAACTGTTTTTTTCTGTTTCTCTAACGCCGCTGCGATTTTCTCCTGCTGGGCCTGCTTCAGTGGATCTTGTTGACTCGGCAACAACGGTGTCGG
>CAKQZO010000263.1 GCA_934293835.1 uncultured Lacticaseibacillus sp.
CCTCTACACGAATGGCTCACCAAGCATCACTGTGGCGCGGTTCATTCATACCTTGCAAAGCAACACCAAGCTCATCACCACTAACGGTGACATTCCCCTGCGCGCGATGCAGGTCGCACGGACCTCAGACGGGATGATTGAAGACACACACAACTAATGCAAATAACCCAAACGCCCCCGCCTCACGAATTGTGCTTGCATCGTGAGACGAGGGCGTTATTGTGCGGTGCAGCGATTGCGCCTGCAAAATCAGTGAATATGCAACCGTCGCCGCAACCCGGCCACACGCGCACCGAACAAATCATCCGCCAACCGCAGACGCAAGATCAGATACGCGTAGATTGCGGCCCCTGTCCCGGCACCGCCGAGCAGGACCGGCACGGCCGTAATCTTGCGCACGCCGCCTAGGAGCCAATCACAGCCGCCGACAATGGCCGAGGCAACGACGAACATCACCAGTGCCGCCCCGAGCAGTTGCGAGATCTCTACGCCCAACCGTGACCAATCGAGGTCGTAACGCCGATCCAAGGCGTTTAGCATCAAGCACACGGTGACCAAGAAACCAACGCCCGTCGCGACCAACGGGCCAAACCCCTGCAGCCAATAAATCAAGGGCCACTGCAAGGCAATCTTGATCGCAAAACCGATCAAAAAATAGCCGATCGCCTGGCGATTCTGGTACAAGCCCTGCATCACCGCAGCAAGCACCGTGAATAGCCCCATCACGATGGCGACATAGGCATTGAACTGAAGCATCATCACCCCGAGCCGGTCGTCGTTGTAAAACAGCGCGTACAGCGGCCTGGCCACCGCCGACATCCCTAAGGCTGACGGCCACATGATCAGAAAAAACAGGCGCAAAACGTTTTCGATCTGCCGGGCAACCCCACCACGATCACCGCGCGTGAACGCGGCGGCCAACAGCGGAATCGCCGTCACGGCCATCGCCGATGCCAGGGAGACGACGATCATCACCAGCTTATTGGTGTTGAACGCGAACAAACCGTAGAGATACTCGGAGGTTTCGGCCGACACCCGATAAAAATGATTCAAGAATTCCGGAAAGCTATACTGATCGAAGAATTGGTACAACACCGTGCCCGCATCCAAGATGATGAACGGCACCGACTGATGTAACACCTCGCCCAACAGCCGGCGCGTCGGCGCGGGAATGTCGGGCGTCACGGCGGCAAAATCTTGGTGGCGCCGGACATATACCCCGATCAAATACAGCAGCGCCAAGACCGCGCCGACGAACGCAGCAAACGTCGATTGGGCCACCGCATGGACGTAATCGCCATTCCCGCCCCGCATGATCAGATACGTGACGCCCAACATGTAGATCACCCGCGCCAGCTGCTCTAGCAGTTGTGAAATCGCGCTAGGCGCCATCTCGGCGTAGCCTTGGAAATACCCGCGCAGGATACTCATCGGCGGAATCAACAACAGTGGCCAGACCAACGCATGCAAGATCGGGATCATCCGCGGATCAACATGCCCATTTTGTAAGGCCAACACAGGCGTCAGCAGCCACAACGCAACCGCCGAGACGATCCCGAGGCCGATCATCAACAGCATACTGCGATGGAACAAGCGGTGCGCCGAAGCCTCTTGATCGGCCGCAAGGTAATGGGCCACTTGCTTGGATACTGCGCTTGGAATCCCGGCCGTCGAGATGATCAAAAACAGACTGTAAATGTTATATCCGCGCGCAAATAACGTATTCGCCGCCGCCCAATGCGCGCCCATCCACATCACCCAAGGGATGACATAAATCGCACCTAAGATCCGCGAGAAAATACTCCCTGCGGTCATCCATGCGGAACCGGTGACCAGCGCCTTTTGCGCTTGCTTATCGTCTGAGATTGCAGACACCCCCAATGATAGAAACCATTATACGACGCCAGCCACCACCTCGAAAGCCTCCACTCAATCTTAGGCTTTTCTTAACCGAAAAATTCGCAGGACTAATTCTTTGCAACCGATTACAATCCGTGCGATAATGACATCAGGAGTTGAGAAGGGGTGCTGTTGGCCGGCTCTACGGCTTCCCCTTGTTTCCTCAGCACACCAGGAGACCGTTC
>CAKQZO010000264.1 GCA_934293835.1 uncultured Lacticaseibacillus sp.
GGGTCGGCGTTGTGGACGTCGAGTGCGGTCAATCTCAGTCACGCGTTTTCCGTGTCGTTGTTGACGATCTTGCTGCTTGAAGGCGTCGCGGTGGTAATCACGAACGCGATGATCCTTGGCCACGTTGATTGGCGCCGGATTATCGGGAATTTTTTATACATGATTCCCTTTTCCTTTCTTGTGTCGGGCTTCGCCTATCTGATTCGGCTAACCCCGGTGGTCACCTTACCGCTGGCCGTCAGGGTGCTTCTCGATTTGTTCGGGATCGTTTGCATCGGCAGTGCGACTTCGATCTATCAGCGCATCAATGTGTTGTTGCATCCTAACGATGATTTCATGCAGATCTTGCGCTTTCGGTTCCTGCATGGTAACGCGGCGGCCGCTCAGCCGCTGTCGTTCACCCCGCCGATCGTGATCGATCTGCTGTGCTTGGTGTTCACGCGCCAGCTCTACGCGGTGAATATCGGGACGCTGTTCTCGCTGGTCGCCCAAGGCGCCATCGTCGGGGTGGCGGATAAGCGAGTCTTTCCAAAATTAAAACATCGCAACTTAAAGGTCTGAACAAGGCCTTTTTCTTATGGACTTCTCATCGACTTGCCAGAATGGCTTGATACAATGGCGAATAGTTAACTGAGGGAGGAATTTGATGGCGACTCGCAAACTAACCCGCCGGGAATTACTTTTCATCGGCACGATGCTTTTCGGCCTGTTCTTTGGTGCCGGTAATTTGATTTTCCCGGTATTCGTTGGGCAAGAGGCCGGAACACATCTCTGGCCGGCACTATTCGGCTTCTTGTTGTCGGGGGTCGGCTTACCGCTGCTGGGCGTTGCGGCGATCGGGATCACGAAGGTTGATGGGGTGTTCGGCTTAGCCAAAAAAGCGAACCTCCCGTTTGCCTATGGGTTCACGATATTATTATATTTATGTATCGGTCCATTGTTCGCTTTGCCGCGGTTGGCGACGATTTCGTTTGAGATTGGGTTGACCCCATTTGTGACAAGCGGTCAGAAGACGCCGGCGCTGTGGGTGTATTCGGTGCTCTTCTTCGGGGTGGCGTGGTGGTTTGCCCGTAAACCCAGCAAGATTATGGTGTATGTCGGTAAGGTGTTGACCCCGACGTTTCTGATTGTCTTGGCGATCCTGTTGGTGGCGGTCGTTGGCCATCCGCTCGGCCACGGGCAAGCCGCTGCAGGTGCTTACCGCACTGCAGCGGTAACCACCGGCTTCACCGCCGGGTATTCGACGATGGATGCCTTAGCCGCACTAGCGTTTGGCATCATCGTCGTCAACGCGCTGCGCGAGTTGGGAATCAGCGAACCGACCCAGGTCGCCAAGCACACGGTGCGGGCAGGCGGCCTGGCAGTGGGGATGATGGCAATCATCTATGCGCTGTTGGCACTACTCGGCCGCAACGCCTTGGGGCCTTTTGCCCGGGCCGACAACGGTGGGGTCATCTTGGCCAATGTGGCCCACGCGTATTTTGGTACTGCCGGCAACGTCTTGTTAGCGGTCATCGTCATTATTGCGTGCCTTAAGACGACGATCGGGCTGATCACGGCATTCGGGGACACGTTCAAGACGTTATTTCCGCGGGTACCATATCAGGCCTTGATCGGCGTGGCGACGCTGGTCCCGATGTTCTTTGCCAACGTCGGCTTAGACGCGTTGCTGGTCGTTTCGACGCCAGTGCTGACGGCGCTATACCCATTGGCCATCGTCTTGATCTTGGTGGGACTGGCTAGCCCGTGGTTGAAGCAGTCGCGCATGTTGTTCAACTGTGCGCTGATTGCGACGGTGATTCCAGCTTTGTTAGACGGCTTGAACGCGTTGCCGCAGGCCCTGCATCAAGGCTGGATCGCCACCGTCTTGCGTGGCGGCCAATTTCTTCCTGGATTCGGGGTCAGCCTGGGCTGGGTGGTACCAGCGATCATCGGTGCCTTAGTGGGCCTGATTTGGGATCGCCAGCGACAGGCGTGACACAGCGCGACTAAAAAATGGCGACCGTCGCGGTCGCCATTTTGGGTTTATTCAGCTTCTTCTTC
>CAKQZO010000265.1 GCA_934293835.1 uncultured Lacticaseibacillus sp.
GATCAAGATCAATCAGAATAAGTCGGTCGTTGTCTATAACCATATCCAAGGCTACATCCTAGACGCCCTGATGAAAGCCGTGTTCAGCGATGCTCATTGATCCGACTAAACTTCATGGTATCTATTTGGTATGCGGTAAGACAGATCTGCGGCGTGGCATCGATGGTCTCGCGGCGATCGTCCAAGAACAATATCAACTCGAACCTCGAAGCCAGGCACTGTATCTGTTCTGTGGTACTCGAAAAGATCGGCTCAAGGCTTTGCACTGGGCTGGTGATGGTTACTTACTGCTGTATAAGCGCATCGAAGACGGTCATTTTCAGTGGCCAAGCACACAAGGTGAGGTGAAGAAACTCCATACTAAACAACTGATTCGCTTACTTTCTGGCTGGGCGATCGAATCAACGATCAGGCCTATCAAGCGGCCAACAAGTAACGCTAGTCAAAGACGGTGATTCATGGTAAGCTACTGCCAACAAATATCACGAGGTAGCGCCAATGACAACCACGACTGAAGACCAACTCAAGCAGGCACTTGAGCAGAATGCGCAATTGATGCAACAAATCCAGCAGCTCACCGAGCAGGTGGCGTATTTAACGCGCCAACGTTATAGTAGCCGTTCAGAGCGAATCGATCCCAACCAAACATCGCTATTAGGTGACGATAGTGTTTTTACCAACCCAGAGCAAACTGGGCAACAAAGCGAAGAAATAACAGATGATGAATCAGATGTGCTCCGTAAGCCCAAAAAGACGCGGCGGCAGTTATTGGCGAAAGATCTGCCGGTAAGAACCACAGTTGTCCCTAAGACAGATGTACGTTGTGATCAAGGACACGACTTGAGGCCGATGGGTACGCACTTCGTTCGCGAAGTCGTTCACCGGATTCCAGGACGTTTATTTGTTGAGAAGATTTACGAACAGACCTACAAGTGTATGACTTGTGAGCTGGAAGACGGATGTAGTCACGTCTATCATGGTGCAGCGCCGAAGGCACTGATTGCCCATAGCATCGCAACGCCATCGTTGATCGCGTCTATCCTGCACCAAAAATATATTTTGGGGACACCCATTTATCGACAACTCAAAGATTGGCAACGCGCGGGTGTCCTACTCAGCGAAACTACGGTGGCCAATTGGGTGATCAAGTGTGCCGAATTGGTGAAGCCTGTCTACGAGCTGATGCGAACGCACTTGATGCACCAGGGGTTTCTTCAAGGTGATGAGACGCCTTATCAGGTGCTTCAAGAGCCTGGCAAGTCCGCGCAAAGCAAGTCGTATATTTGGGTTGCGCGTAGCATCACGCGATGCGATATGCCAATCGTAATGTATGCTTATGCGAATACTCGTTCCGGGAAGTTCGCGAAAAGTCTGTACAGTGGCTTTCCTGGAGTGCTTCAATGTGACGGCTACGCCGGATATAATCTCCTCGGCGACACGATCACACGGGTTGGATGTTGGGCACATGTGCGGCGTAAGTTCTTCGATGACTTCAAGAACACTAAGCAGATGACACCGGGTCTGAAGCTACTTAACCAGATGTTCGCACTTGAACGGGAATGGGTAGGCCTGGACAGCGTATCACGTTTGAATAAGCGGCAACAAGAACTGAAACCGTTAATCGAACGATTCTGGCAGTGGTGTGATCAGGCCGATGCCCTGACGAAGGATCGGCTGGGGAAGGCCCTCGCGTACGCGCAAGGCCAACGCACCGCATTGAACCGCGTCCTAGACTATGGGGAGATCGATCTGAGCAATAACGCATCCGAGCGTAACATGAAGAGCTACGTGATTGGGCGGAAGAACTGGTTATTCAGCACGAGTACCAACGGTGCGAAGGCCAATGCCATCTGGATGACGATTGTCGAAACCGCCAAAGCTAATGGATTAGATCCACGCGACTACATCACTCAGCTACTAGAAAAGGTCTCACAGCTACCAAC
Organism: uncultured Lacticaseibacillus sp.; assembly: GCA_934293835.1. Classification (GTDB taxonomy): domain Bacteria; phylum Bacillota; class Bacilli; order Lactobacillales; family Lactobacillaceae; genus Lacticaseibacillus. The sequence continues at coordinate 1,944 of CAKQZO010000265.1, forward strand.
ATTTGCAAAAGCAGAATCGTTGGAGGCGTGTTTGCCATGGAATTTAATGCGTATCGATTCAAGCGCGAAAACAATCGCTTAAAACTAGCATAGG
>CAKQZO010000266.1 GCA_934293835.1 uncultured Lacticaseibacillus sp.
ATCTGCACGATCGACAAAAGTGAATCAACCCCATTTAATGTTCGGGTTTTCACCGGGACCCCGATCACCGGCACGGTTGTGTTAGCCGCCAGCATGCCCGGCAAATGCGCCGCCCCTCCTGCACCGGCGATGATCACGTCGATGCCTTCAGTGCGCGCCGTCTTCCCGAACGCCGCTAGCGCATCGGGCATTCGATGTGCCGATATCACCCGCTTCACATACGGAATTGCTAACGCCTCTAGCTGGGTCGCCGCAAGCTTCATTGTCGGCCAGTCCGAACGCGATCCCATCACGATTGCCACTGTCAAAATCGTCACCCGCTTTCATAAGTTATGTTGAGTCTAGCACGCGACGTTCGGGAAAACAAGCCTATTTACGCACGAAATCCACGATTAATTGTTTCATTGTTCGGTTTTACGAACGTTCACGTCAATTTTGCATGTCTGACCAAGGCCAGCCGCCGGTTGCCCCTGCCAATGTTCGGAATCACGCCAAAAAAAGCCGTGACCGCAGTCACCGCTCGCTGAGAATAATAAAAAAACCATCCACGTATCCACGCAGACGGTTCTTGATGATTAATTATTTGGTGAATTCCTTGACCAACTTGATGTTGTCGTCGTTGGAGTCGGATTCGTTGATCGCCTTGTCGGCCAGAGCCTTCATGTCTTCAGTAGACAACTTCTTCATGAGGCTACGTACCTTCAACACAGAGCTTGCGGACATGGAGTATTCGTCCAGGCCCATGCCGAGTAAGATCGGTACCATGACTGGGTCACCAGCGGCTTCCCCACACATACCAGCCCATTTGCCTTCCTTGTGCGCGGCATCAATGATGTTCTTGACTAAGCGCAGAATAGATGGGTTATAGGGTTGATACAGATAGGAAACGCGTTCGTTCCCGCGATCGGCAGCCATGGTGTAGCCGATCAAGTCGTTGGTCCCAATGGAGAAGAAGTCGACGTGCTTGGCAAATTGATCTGCCAAGACAGCCGCGGCCGGGATCTCCATCATCATGCCGAGTTCGATATCGTCGCCGATAGCAACCCCGTCAGCAACCAACTTGGCCTTCTCTTCTTCGAAGATCGCCTTGGCAGCCTTGAATTCAGCCACAGTCGCGATCATCGGGAACATGATACCCAGCTTACCGAAGGCACTCGCCCGCAACAAGGCGCGCAACTGCGTCCGGAAAATGTCGTCCCGATCCAGTGAGATGCGGATCGCCCGGTAGCCCAAGAATGGGTTCTCTTCTTCCGGCAATGGCAAGTAAGGCAAGTGCTTGTCGCCGCCGATATCCATCGTGCGGACAACGACCTGCTTCGGGCTCATGGTTTCGAGCACTTGCTTGTACGCCTCGAACTGATCGTCTTCGGTTGGCAGTTCCGCGGAGTCCATGTACAAGAACTCGGAACGGTACAAGCCGATCGCTTCGGCGCCGTTATCAACGACCCCAGTCAGATCCTTCGGCGTCCCAATGTTAGCCGCGATGGTAAAGTGCTTCCCATCGGCGGTCACGGTCTTGGCAGACTTCAGCGTTGCCCATTCAGCCTTTTGCGCCGCATAGTCGGCAGCTTCTTGTTCGGAAGCCTTGACTTGTTCGGGGGTCGGGTCGATGGTGATGTCGCCGGTCAGGCCGTCGACGGTGACCAGTTGGTCCTCCTTGATGTCATCGGTGACCGTCTTGGCCCCGACAACCGCAGGAATTTCCAAAGAACGTGCCATGATCGCAGAGTGCGCCGTGCGGCCACCGATATCGGTAACGAACGCCTTGACGTACTTCTTGTTGAGCTGCGCGGTATCAGAAGGCGTCAGGTCATGGGCGACCACGATGACTTCTGAATCGATCAGCGCCGGATTCGGCAAAGCACGACCAAGCAAATGGGCAAGCACCCGTTGCGACACATCGCGCACATCAGCTGCGCGCTCTTGCATGTACGGGTTATCGACCATGCCTTCAAACATCGAGATGAACATGTCAGACACGCTCTTCAAGGCCGCTTCGGCGTTGATGGCATCGTCTTTGACTTTGCTTT
>CAKQZO010000267.1 GCA_934293835.1 uncultured Lacticaseibacillus sp.
ATAGCGCCGTCCACCACAACTTTCGTGGCGGGCGGCGCTATTTTGCTTACGCGTGGCGCAACTTCTTTTCGAAGTGGTGCAACAGGCGCGAAAGGCTGAAGGTCAAGATGAAATACAAAATCATGGCAATCAGGATCGGTAAGACACCGGAGTAGGTGTCGGCTTGTACGATGCGCAGCTGGTAGATCAAGTCGGCGACCCCGATGATTGACACGATGGACGTTTCCTTGATCAAGGAGATGAACTCGTTGCCGAGCGCCGGCCAGATGTTGGTGATTGCTTGTGGCAAGATGACGTAGCGCATCGTGGCCTTTTGGCTCAAGCCCAGCGAGCGCGCGGCCTCGTTTTGACCAGTGGCGATGGATTCGATCCCGCTGCGGAAGACTTCGCTGACGTAAGCGGCGGAGTTCAGGCCGACCGCCAAGGTGCCGGCGACGACTGCGGAGATGTTGTAGAACATGCCGATGCCGAAGTAGATGAACATCACCTGCACCATCAACGGCGTGCCGCGGACGAATTCGACATAGGCGGTGAAGACCGCCTTGGCTACTTTCACGTGGCCGAGGCGCACCAAGGCGATCACGGCTCCGAGCACCATTCCGATCACGACGGCAACCAGCGAGATGCCGACTGTGTAGCCGACCCCTTTGGCGAAGTACGGCCAGTAGTGCCACATCGACTTGGTCGCGTTGGTTTTGGCGATTTCCTTCCCGGCGTCTTTCAGGTAGACCTTGTTGAAAAGGTCTCGGCGTTGGACTTTAGCGATTGACTGATTCACCGCCAGGCGCAGGCTGGTCGCGCCTTTAGGCAAGGCGATCGCGTTACCCGCTTCCGATGAGGCGACGGAGAACTTGCCGTCGATCGAAGCCAGAGTTGGGTCGCTTTGCGCGTAGGCGATCGCCGAGGCGGAGTCTTTGACGATGCCGTCGATCTTGTGTGCCTTCAGCGCCAAGACCAGATCGGCCGCGTTCTCCATCGTCACCAGGTCGGCGCCTGGCATCTGTTGTTTGACGAGGTTGGCCGCGGTGCTTCCGAGGACCGCGCCGACCTTCTTGTTGGCGAACGAGTGGCGATCCTTGTAGTAACCGCGCTCAGTTTTGTTCAAGATAATGTATTGCTTAGAGACGTAATAATTGTTGGAAAAATCGACGTGCTGTTTGCGTTCGGGTGTCGGCGAGAAGCCGGACAAGATCATATCGACCTTGCCGGTTTCCAAGGCGACCAACAGCGAGTCGAAGGACATCTTCTTGATGACCAAGCGCACGCCGAGATCTTTGGCGATCTGCTTGCCCAGTGCGATGTCCATGCCGACGATCTTCTCCTTGCCGTTTTCATTGACGGTGAATTCATACGGCGGGTAGTTCGGCGAGTTCCCCATCACCAAGGTCCCCTTGTCCTTGACCTTTTGCAGCGAGTCGTCTGTCGCGGCGTGCACCGGTTGGGCGCTTAAGCCGACGAGGCAGGCGAGCACGGCGAATAATGCCAGCAGGTGCCACTTTAATCTCATATTCATACCCCTTTTTCAAAAAATCAATAAGGCCGATTATACGCCGAAATGGAATAATATCCAGATATAATTCAAGTGAAAAGTAATCACGATTAATTAATGCAAAAATATTTAATATTTCTTTCGATTTCTGCATCAGACGCAGGCGCTTTTGATGCTATTGTTAATGGGTATTGGGGAATACACAAGGGGAGTTATTGGAGGAAAGCAAGATGAAGAAGTGGTACTACCTGTTTGCGGTGCTTATCGGCTGTTGGGGGCTGGCGGGCTGTCAAGGCCAGGTGCTAGGACCCAACGAACAGCGTCTGCCGCAAACAACGGCGCCGAAGAAGACGCAGGCCAAGACCCAACCAGCACGCGAGGCCAAGATCTGGACCCCAGCGCAGAATAAGGCACTGGCCGCGTTCATGCATGATTGGCAGAAACAATCGGGGATGGCCTACAAGGGGACGTATGATCAGGCTGAGGTGAATTATCT
>CAKQZO010000268.1 GCA_934293835.1 uncultured Lacticaseibacillus sp.
TACTACCCAAAGCGCACGCGCTATGAAGCCAGCTGGACCAATCGGCGGCAAGGACAGGGTAACCGAACCGTACCACGTACCACCAAACGAGAAGCCAAGAATTGATGAGTGATAGTCAGATCAGGACGGGTTTTGATCGTCAAAACCCGTCTTTGTCGTGCCTTCAAATTACAATTGAAGCAATTTTCCCTTGCTTCCCCGCTGTTTCCCGGCTACACTATATTCGTTAGCTAACTAGCAAACGGAGGAAATATGCCAACCTACGGGAAACTTTTGAAACACGCCAACAACCAGATGACCAAGTCACTGGATACTTATGCCAAGCAGTTTGCTGTCACCGGAACACAGATGCGCTTCATCGACTATCTCAACACCCACCCCCACTGTCTTCAGCGCGACTTAGAGGCGGAATTTGCCATTCAACGCTCGACCGCGACGGTGGCGCTGCAACGGATGGAAGCCCGCGGCTTAGTGACGCGCCAGGCCGCGGCCACCGATGCGCGCCAGAAGACCATCACCTTGACCCCCAAGGCACAGGGGCTGTCTCAACACGTCGCCACCTACATCGACGCGCAACAAGCTGCGATGAACGCAGCGTTCTCTGAGGCGGAGTGCGCGGCTTTTGTCAAAATGCTCCACTACTTCATCGCCTTGAACGGAGGCGACACCCATGAATGAGCGAATTCAGCCGCGTGGGGTCGGCGCGATTCTCGCCACCGGGCTCATGTCGTTTTGTGGCGTGATCGTCGAAACTGCGATGAACATCACCTTCCCGACGCTCATGACTGAATTCGCCGTCACCACGAACACCGTGCAGTGGCTGACCACCCTCTACTTACTCGTCGTCGCAAGCCTCGTGCCGCTATCGGCGACGCTTAACCGGCGCTACAAGACCCGCCACCTTTTTCTCGTCGCGATTTGGCTGTTCATCATCGGGGTCGTACTCGATGGACTCGCCAACCACTTCTGGCTTCTGCTACTCGGCCGCGCCGTTCAAGGCCTCGGCACAGGGATCGCCTTACCCTTGATGTTCAACATCATCTTGGCGCAGGTCCCGGCTCGCAAAATTGGCATGATGATGGGGCTGGGCACGCTGATCACCGGAATCGCGCCGGCGATCGGGCCAACCTTCGGCGGGCTGATCGTCTCTACGATGAGCTGGCGCTACATCTTCGCGTTCCTGTTACCTGTGCTGATTTTTGCGTTGCTCTTAGGCCTGATCTGCATCGACCAAAAAACGCCGCCGACAACGGCCCACATCGATGCCTTGGCCGTCTTACTCATCGTCGTTGCGTTCAGTGGGCTAATCTATGGCGTCTCACAACTGAGCTGGCTCAGCGGACTGGTCGGCACACTGGCACTGGCAGGGTTCAGTTGGCGCTCGTTTCAAAGCAATCGGCCGATCATCAACCTGCGTCTTTTTGCCAACCGCAGCTTCTGTCTGCATGTCGTCGCCTTCACTGGCCTGCAGGTTGCCGCACTCGGCTTGTCGTTCCTGTTGCCGAATTACATTCAGCTCGTCAACCAGCACTCTGCGCTACAAGCCGGCCTGATCGTCTTGCCCGGAGCCGCTTGTGGAGCGGTGCTGGCCCCAATGGCCGGGCGCCTATACGATCGCATCGGAGCGCGCCTACCGCTTCGGCTCGGCAGCCTGTGTTTGTTGCTCGGACTCGTCGGCATGGCGATTTTTGGCCACCCGCTTTCTGATCTGCTCATCATCGGCCTGTACCTCTTGTGCATGGTCGGCATGGGCTTGGCCTATGGTAACCTGATGACTGACGGCCTCCGCCAATTGAGTCATACGCAGCAAACCGACGGCAACGCCATCTTCAACACCCTGCAGCAATTCGCGGCCGCGGCCGGCACCAGCATCGTTGCCGCGATTGTCGCTTCCGCCCAGGCCTCCGGCAATTCACTGGCCACAGCAACCGCCACAGGTTCAACCACCGCGTTCATCGTGCTGGCAGTCTTGTTGACTGG
>CAKQZO010000269.1 GCA_934293835.1 uncultured Lacticaseibacillus sp.
TCTTTACTAGTGTCAATGGACATTCTTCCACGTTTTATATAGCAGGACGCATGATTCTATCAACAGTAGGCGCGACGCTCGGGCTGGTGATCTTAGCCAGCGTCGGGTTGTCGTGGTTGAATGGGCGCACCGTGCAGCGCGTCGTCGATCGCACCGGCAAGGCCAACTTTCAGTTGGGGCTGATGCGGCCGGGGATTTTCGTGCACGAGGCGCTGCACGCGCTGGTCGGCCTGATGTTCGGCATCAAGGTCACACAGTTTTCGCTGCGGCCAGATGCGCACTCCGCGGCCCATGTCAGTTTCAGCTATAATCGCCACTCGTGGTGGCAACGGCTAGGCGTGGCGGCCGCCAGCGTCGCGCCATTGTGGGGCATCATGACAGGCTTGTTGTTGCTGGGCAAGCGCGCCTGGTTCCCGCACGTGGCTTGGCGTGCGTTGGGCGAGGTAAAGCCGGTGCCTGATTGGCCGTGGGCCCTTGCGTGGCTGGTGGCGGCCGTGCTGTTGACCTTCGGCGCGAGCCTTTCGCGGCAAGATCTGCGCAACACCTGGGTCGGCCTGCCGCTTGTGATCGTTCTCTTGATGGTGGTGTTCGGCGCCTTGCAGCTGCTGGCGCCGGCGGCTTTGATCGGTTGGGAACAGCTGAACGGCATGCTATTCAAGGTGATTCTTGCGATGGCCGGAATCGGGCTAGTGATCAACCGCCTAGTCGGCTGGTGAAAAACAACGGACAGATGCGGCGAGCTGTCCGTTGTTTTTGTGAAAGCAATCACGTAAGGTGAAACCGTAATCAAATAATGAAAGGTGATTGCCACAATGAAAACAAACTTTGACTTTCTAATGCCCAGTGTGAACTTCTTCGGCCCTGGTGTGGTCGCCAAGCTCGGTGAACGCGCTAAGATGTTGAACATGACACATCCGTTGATCGTCACAGACAAGTTCTTGGCCGGGGTCGATAACGGCCCTGTGGCGCAGACCCTGATGTCGCTTGAGCAAGCCGGCGTGACGTATTCGGTGTTTGCCGGGGTCGAACCTAACCCTAAAGTGCACAATATCCAAGCCGCCAAGGCGCAATACCTTGCCGAAGGTTGTGACAGTCTGATCACTGTCGGCGGCGGCTCGGCCCACGATACAGGCAAAGGGACGGGCATCATTTTGACGAATGGCGATGACATCACGCCGTTGGCCGGAATCGAGACGCTCACCAAGCCTCTACCGCCCTTGATGGCGGTGAACACCACCGCAGGCACCGGTAGCGAGCTGACGCGCCATTGTGTGATCACCAACGAAAAGACGCATCTGAAGTTCGTCGTGGTTTCTTGGCGCAACATGCCGCTTGTGTCCTTCAACGACCCGACGCTTCAGCTCGATGTGCCGGCCAAGCTGACGGCGGCGACGGGGATGGATGCGTTCGTCCAGGCGATCGAGCCTTATGTGTCCACCAATCACAACGCGATCACTGACGGCCAGTGCCTGCAGGCAATCCGCCTGATCGAAAGCAATCTGCGCGAAGCGGTTGCCAACGGGCACAATCTTGAGGCACGCAGTGGCATGGTCGAAGCCGAGATGCTGGCAGGGATGGCGTTCAACAACGCAGATCTCGGCTATGTGCACGCGATGGCGCATCAGCTCGGGGGCCAATACGACGCGCCGCACGGAGTCTGCTGCGCGCTGTTGTTGCCGGTGGTGTCGCAGTTCAACATCATCGCCTGCCCGGAGCGCTTCGCCGAGCTGGCCGTGGCGATGGGGGAAAACACCGCTGGCTTGTCGACGCGTGACGCGGCGGAGTTGGCAATCAAGGCGATGCGCCAGATGGCCGAAGATGTGGGGATTCCGCGCTCGATCAAGGCCATCGGCGCCAAGCCGGAAGACTTTGAGCTGATGGCGGCCAACGCGCTGAAAGACGGCAATGCCTTCTCTAACCCGCGCAAGGCGACCAAAGAACAGATCGTGGCCTTGTTCCAACAAGCCTACGATGCAAA
>CAKQZO010000270.1 GCA_934293835.1 uncultured Lacticaseibacillus sp.
CCACCGAATCGATCCAGACGGTGACGATGTCGCCAACGGCCACGACCTTCTTCGGGTCGCGGACGAACTTACTGGCCATTTTTGACACGTGCACCAGGCCGTCGTGCTTCACGCCGATGTCGACGAACGCGCCGAAGTCCACGACGTTGCGGACGGTGCCTTCCAGCTGCATCCCCGGCTTCAGATCCGCCATCGTCAACACGTCTTGCCGCAACAGCGGCGCCTGCATGTTATCGCGCAGGTCCCGCCCGGGATTTTGCAGACTCGCCAGAATGTCTTGCACCGTCTGCTCGCCCACGCCAGCCGCGACCAGCGGGGACACGTCCACGGCTTGCAGCTTGGCGTTGGCCGCCTCGGTGCCGATCGTCTTCAGCGGCACGCCCGCCTCTGCCAAGACCTGCTTGGCGATCGGATAGCTTTCCGGGTGAATGTCGGTGTTATCCAGCGAGTTGGTGCCGTCTGGAATCCGCAAGAACCCAACTGACTGCTCGAACGCCTTGGGGCCAAGCCGTGGCACCTTCTTCAGCGCCGCGCGGCTGCGATACGCCCCGTTTTCGTCGCGGTAGGCGACGATGTTGGTGGCGATCGTCTTGGACAGCCCGGAGATCCGCGTCAACAGCGCGACACTGGCGGTGTTGAGATTGACCCCAACGCGGTTGACCGCTCGTTCGACCACCGCATCCACTTCGGCGGACAGGTCCTTGGCCGGCAGATCGTGTTGATACTGGCCGACCCCGACCGCCTCGGGATCGATCTTGACCAGCTCGGCCAAGGGATCTTGCAGCCGACGCGCGATGCTGATGGCACTGCGCTGTTCGACATGCAGCTCGGGGAACTCGTCGCGCGCCGCTTGGCTGGCGGAATACACCGAGGCGCCCGCTTCGTTGACGATAACGTAAAAAATTTCCCGGTCCAGCGGCCGCAAGGTGTCGGCGACGAACTGTTCCGACTCCCGGCTCGCCGTGCCGTTGCCGATCGCGATCATCTCGACGTGGTACTTCTCGATGAGTGCGACCAGCTCGGCGCCGGCCTGCGCGCGCTTTTTCTCCGGCGCCGGCTTGTGCGGATAGATCACGGCCTTGGCGAGGAACTTGCCATTGGCATCGACGACGGCCAGCTTGCAGCCCGTGCGGTACGCCGGGTCGAAGCCGAGCACGACCTTGCCCTTGATCGGCGCCTGCATCAAGAGGTTGTAGAGGTTCTGGCCGAAGACCTTGATCGACTTGGCGTTGGCGTCTTCCGTCAGCGCGTTGCGGACCTCGCGCTCGATGGCCGGGCCGATGAAGCGCTTGTACGCGTCTTCATAAGCCTCCGCGATGAACGCGGTGGCCGGCGTGTTCGGGTGTTTGCCGATCAGATAAAAGCGCAAATAGTTCAGCACCGCGTCGCGTTCGACCTTCACCTTGACCGTCAGGATCTTCTCTTTTTCCCCGCGGTTGAGCGCCAGCGTGCGCGTCGAGGTCATCTTCTTGACGGTTTCTTCAAACTCGTAGTATTGCTGGTAGACCCCTTTTTCATCCAGCGCCTTGCCCTTAGGCTTCACCGTCGCGACGATCTTGCCCGTCCGTTGCGTGTAGCTGCGCACCCAGTTGCGGATGGTCGCCACCTCGCTGAACGTCTCGGCCAAGATCTCGTGCGCCCCGGCTAACACGTCTTGGGTCGTGCGCAGCTCCTTGGCCGGCGCGACATAGCGCTGCGCCTGGGCGTTGAGGCTGCCACTCGGGAACTTGAGCAGCCACTGGGCAAAAGGTTCCAGCCCGCGCGCACGGGCGATTTGGGCCTTGGTCTGGCGCTTTTGCTTATATGGCAGATACAGGTCTTCGACATCTTGGAGCTTCACCGCCGCTTGAATCTGTTGGCGCAGCTTCGGGGTCAGCTTGCCGACTTCCTGTATGCTTTTGATCACGGCTTGTTGGCGCTCTTGAAGCGCCGTCACGCGCTTGTAGGCCTGCTCGACTGCTTGGATCTGCAC
>CAKQZO010000271.1 GCA_934293835.1 uncultured Lacticaseibacillus sp.
GCAAAAATCGCTCAGCTCCGTTCTGGTTATTCTTCTTCTGTGTCAACGTTTTCGACCCGCGTCAGGCGCAAGGCGGCTGGGGTGTCGTTATCAAAACTGTTGACGACTTCTTGCACTAAGCGTACCTGTTCATCGCTGATCTCCGGGTTCGCGTTCGGATAACGGCGGGTGATGCGGGTGCCATCAGGACGCAGCGAAACAATCGTTATGGTGTTGCTTTGAAGTGTTCGAGCCATGGTCAATCCCTCCTTTCATCCGGCGACGATACATTTTTGCGCATCGCTTTTTGGATTGTGTGCGGCCGTACATCTATCTGAGAATTGGCGTAGACAAGGCAACTGTTCACGCGAAGGGATCGATATCCTTGGCGCGAATGATTTGCATTTTGATTATCGTGGCGTCCGTCGCGGCGGCGACCGTTGCGACAAGCTCGTGTACCTGCTCGTCGCTGAGCGTCGGTAGTAAGCCGGAAAGTCGTTGTGAGAACCGGGTACCATCCGCGCGCAGTAGCTGCACGGTCACAATGTTGCCAGTAGTATTGGCCATCGTTATCACCTCCTGTCTTGTACGACCAGCACATCTATAAAGAGAATTGACGTGCCAAAAAGTAAAGTTGTTTTTGGCGGCCACGCCAAATAACCTGTCATCGCGCGGGCGACGGCAGGTTGACGGGATGGTATGCGGATCAGTGGTGTTGATTGAACTGTTCGGTTTGAGCGCGATACTTCGCCCATTCCTCCTTGTAATTCAGCCGCATCGGGCGGTTCGCACTGATCACCTCGCGAATGACCGGCACCTCGCCCGGTGTCGGGGCGGGGGCATCGCTGTTGGTAGAGATCGCGTCGATATCGTTGAAAATCAAGGTGTATTCGGCGACCGTGTCCAGCAACTGGTCCAGTGCCGTGACCAATGGAATCAGCCGTTTCTGGAACCTGAGGAAGCTGGTATTAGGGGCGCGGTCTCCGAAGAGCAATGCTTGTTGACTGGCCCGCCATTGCGTCGTGGTCAAGCGGCCATCGCGGAACTCTGTGCTCAGTGTCTTGAAGGCTTGATCGTTTGGGCTAGAGAGATGCTTTTTGGCCCAATCGTTGGCGAAGGTGATTAGCTTGGCAGACGCCTTGGCGATGCGCTGTTCGTTAGCTGCGGCCTCATCGGCAATGGCGAGGTTGGCGCCTTGTACTTGGCCGTCGATGGCAAACGTATCGCCGATGCGATAGCCTTGGTTGACGAGATGCTCGAAGCTGACGAGTGCCTGGGGGGATTCGATAACGGGGTGTTTGAGGTCGCCTTCGATGACCGTGAAGGTGGCGATATTAAACAGCCCACCGTCGTAAGCGTTTTTGAGGTGCCCAGCATTGTCGATCGTGACGTAAGAGGCAACAGCGACCCATTGGCCGGTGATGTGAATGCGTGTGACCATGATCTTCGCATCCTTTCTCTAAATCGGGTTATTGCAACAGTCCCAGCGGCATATACGTGTGCAAGTCTTCGGGGGTCCATGAGATCGGGGCGGGTTGCGGTGGATTGAGTTGGAAGTGCTGTTGTTCCAGGAAGGTTTGCGTCTGGCGGTATTGGTCGAATAGGTGGTTGCGGTAAAGCACGTTGGCGAATGCCTTGGTGTCAGGTGCCTCTAAATGGAGCGATTTGGTCAGCGTGAAGGCCTGGCGGTCATACAGTCCGTTGGTGAGCCTGCGGGTGTCCGTGATCATGAAGCGTTGTGGGGTGCCGAGGGCATCGAGCTGGTGCTCGAACGCGGCGGCTCGGCGCCAAGCATCGGCACTGATGTTGGCGGCGAACCGTGGTTGTTGATCGCGGAGTGCCGCTAGGTGGGCTTGAAAGTGATTGAGTAGCTGGTCTAAGCTACTCTTACCGTGCAGGTAGCGAGTGAAGGCTCGTTCGAGCTGGGCGTGATCGCGTGCCCACAAATCTGGTCGCCGACGGATGATATC
>CAKQZO010000272.1 GCA_934293835.1 uncultured Lacticaseibacillus sp.
TTTTGGTACCGACGGATAGCCTAAGCAGACGCTGGGTCCGAACTTTGGACCTAGTGGCTGGTGTAGCTATCTGCTCGATACCGGCCTTTTGGAACGTAACATCAGCGGAACATTCGGGTACAAAAACCGGGTCTGTGACTTTTGTCACAGACCCGGTTTGATGTTATGCGGGTTTGTTTTCGCTGATGTAAGCACCCAGGCGCCGCATCGCCTCTTCGAGGTCGGCCATGGAAGCGGCATAGCTGACGCGGACGTATTTTTCACCACCAGGGCCGAAGCCGTTGCCGGCGATCAAGGCCAGCTTATTCTTGCGCAGCAGGTCGTAGCAGAAGTCGTTGCCGTCTTGGATGTAGCCTTCTGGGATCTTGGCGAATACGTAGAAGGCACCGTTAGGATTCGGCACCCCGAAGCCCAGCGCGGTCATCTTGGCAACCACGAAGTCGCGGCGCTTCTCGTATTCCGCCTTCATCTGCAAGGAGTCTTGGCGACCCGCTTCGGTCGACAAGGCCTCGATTGCGCCGGCCATCGCTGGGTTAGAAGGGCAGGTGACGTTGAAGGCGTGGGCCAGGGTCACCTTGGCCATCAGCTCCTTCGGGCCAGCCACGAAGCCGATACGCCAGCCCGTCATGGCGTGGGACTTGGAGACCCCGTTGATCAGAAGAGTCTGTTCCGGCAAAGCCTTGGCGAAGCTGTAATGTGTCGCCCCATAAGTGAGCTCGGAGTAGATTTCATCGGAGATGACGATCAGGTCGGTCTTGGCGATCACCGCGGCGAGGGCTTCGACTTGGGCCTTGCTGTAGGTCACACCAGTTGGGTTAGACGGGAAGTTCAGCAGGATCGCTTTGGGGTGTACCTCAGTGATCGCCTTTTGAAGCTGTTCCGGGGTCAACACGAAGCCGGTGCTTTCGGTGTTGATGTAGACGGGTTCGGCGCCGTTGATGCGTACCAGCTGGTCATATAAGGAGAACGTCGGGCTAGGCATCAGGATCTTGTCGCCGGGGTTCAAGGCGATGTCCAAGCAGGCATGCAAGGCTTCGGTGGCGCCGACGGTCACAGTCACTTCGCCGTTAGGGTCGTATTCCAGGTCGTAACGGTCTTTGAGAAAATGCACGACCGCTTGGCGGAACGCCGGCCAGCCTGGGGTTGGCGCATAGTGGGACTGGTCTTTGTTGATCGAATCGATCGCGGCTTGTTTGATGTGTTCTGGGACGTTGAAGTCAGGCTCGCCGAGGGAGAGCTTGACCACGCCTTCAATCTTGCTGGCTTCGGCATCGAACACGCGGATCGGATTGGCGCCGAGGCCGTCGTAGGTATGTTTGAGATCTTTGAGTAAACCTGGTTTGGTAGTTGGCATGAAGATTCCTTCTTTCTCATTAACAAGTCAGCGTAAAACACAAAAACACCGGTCTGCCAGTCGGCATCCGGTGTTTGGTCTGTCCCTGAAAGAGACGCTTGGTTCAACCTAGCACGCGGATGCTGATTCGTCATCCGCGCGCCACGAAATTACCGGGGCGTTCGGATGACTATCCGAAATACCCGGAGAAAAATCGGCGTGCAGCTGTGGTTGAACGATCGGTCATGTGAATTACTTCCTAACTTGTGATTGTCATCAATTTACAACGTAATTCTAATGTTGTCAAGCACGAACCGGTGATTGAGAATCGGCATGAATATGTTTATAATGATCCAGACGATAAAGATAGAAAAGGACAACCAAAATGCAACTTTCTAACTCGCTCTCGCGCTCGCAGAAGCCGCGAGGGATCTTCTATGCGATCTTTGGCACGATGCTTTGGGGAATCTCCGGCAGTGTGGCGCAGTATCTATTTGCTTCTGCCCATGTGTCTCCGACGTGGCTGGTCGGGGTACGGCTTTTATCCGCCGGCATCCTTTTGTTGGGCTGGTACGCGGCGGCGACGCGGTCCTCAAT
>CAKQZO010000273.1 GCA_934293835.1 uncultured Lacticaseibacillus sp.
CCGTCACCCACGCCAAGCTGACATTCTCGTGGAAAATCATGATCACGATGCCAATGAACAAGGCAATATTCGTCGTCACGTTGACTGCAGCTTGATTCAGGGTGTTTTGGATGTTATCCAAATCGCTGGTGAAGCGCGCAAGAATATCTCCGTCTTCGTGCCGATCGAAGTACGCGATTGTCATCCGTTCAAGTTTGCCAAACAGTCCTTTGCGCATCCGGTTGGTTGAATGCGCCACGATCCGGGTGAACAAGATCGTGTAAAGCAGTTGCGCAACGCCTGTCATCACATAAAAGGCAAGCAGCTTCCACATCGAAGCGAAAAAGTCTGCCTTGGAAGCCGCATGGCTCGTCGCCACTTTCATCAGACTGTTGATCGTCGTCCCGTCGGGTAATCCTTGCCGAATTGCCGCCGGCACGTTCGCGGTTGTCAGCTGGTGCCAGTCGCTTGGCATCGCCGCCAACTGCTGCAACCCATGGATCGTCGTCCCCTTCGGCAGGTGTGCCAAGACTTGGCTTGGCACCGTTGCATCAGTCAACGCACCCGCAGCAACCGTGTGACCTGTTGCCTGCGATAGCTGTGCGGCGATTTGGTTGAGCGCGTCTTGCGCCTGTGGCGAAGCCGCGGCGATTTTTTTAAGGGCCTTCACTGCGTCAGGCGCGTGTTGATGGGTGAAATAGTCGCCAACGAACGTCGACAGATGTGTGATTGCATCCCCCATGATCACTGGTGCTTTGACCTGTAAATAAGTCGCGACAATGATGAAGATCGTGATCAGTAAGAATTGCAATTTGTATTTCTTGAAGTATAAGTAGAAGAATTTAAATGCCCGTGTCGTGTCGTTCATCCGCTAGTCCTCCTTCGCCTTTTGCGTGTCATAAATCTGGCGATAGACCTCTGAGCTGGCGATCAAGTCATGATGCTTCCCTTGCGCGACTAATCGCCCTTCATCGAGCACCAGAATGGTGTCTGCGTGCACGACACTCGAGATCTTTTGGGCGATGATGATCGTCGTCGTCCCGGTCAGTTCTTGATCGAATGCTTCTTGCACCAGCTTTTCGCTACGTGCATCAAGCGCCGAGGTCGAGTCGTCTAAGATCAGCACTTTAGGCTGTTTGATCACGCCTCGAGTGATCGACATGCGTTGCTTTTGACCCCCAGAGAAGTTGTTGCCTCGCTCCTCGACCGGTGCTTCGTACCGCTCGGGTAAGCGATCAATGAACTCCGCGGCCTGAGCAATCTTGGCGGCTGCGTTCATGTCGCCTTCCGTCGCATTGGGCTTGCCTTGCTTCAAGTTGCCGGCAATCGTCCCAGAGAACAGGATCGCTTTTTGTAACACGATGGAGATCGTCTGTTTTAACGTCGCCTGCGATAGCGTCTTCAAGTCGCGGCCACCGACACGAACCGTACCGGTTGTCGGATCAAACAAGCGTGGAATCAACTGCGCGAGCGTCGATTTCCCGGCGCCAGTCGCCCCAACGATACCGACCATCTGCCCGGCTTCTAACTTGAAGCTGATATCTTTGAGCGTCGGCTGCGCATCATCTGGATAAGCGAAGCTAACGTGATCGAATGTAATGTCACCGGCGAGTTCTTCAACCGCATCAGTCTCATAAGTCATCGAGGTCTTCGTTTGCAAGATCTCACGAATTCGGCCCATCGATACCAAGCCACGGCTGGCAAACATACTCATCATGCCACCCATGATGATCGCAAACATGATCTGCATCATGTATTGGATGAAGGACATGATGCCTCCCAGCTGGTCCTGGGCGACACTCGCGCTTTGCGTCACGAATGTCGACACAAGTAAGATCGCGCCAAAAATTGCCAACTGAGAAATAATCGTGAACGCCGAGATCATCGTCGAAAAGGTGTAACCGACAGCCAAGTTGTGGCCCAGCAGGGCATCTGATTCATGATCAAACGC
>CAKQZO010000274.1 GCA_934293835.1 uncultured Lacticaseibacillus sp.
ATGTGCGTCGCCACGCATCGTATTGATCGACATCCCCCGCCCTGTCGATTAATAGAAGTCCTTGTTTACCATCATAATATAGCCGACGAGCGCATTTTTCTCTGCCTTATCCGCGACGTTACTGGGAATCCGCGGGCGTCCCCCCGCCACCTTAGACACCAAACTGATCTTGGTCGGTCGTTGAATCGCGTAGTCCCACCGAATTCGGCCATAAATGTGTGGCGCTCGGCTTCCCAAAGTTGCTGCGAGGTCTTTCTTGTTTAAGCCATGGTTGCTTATAAATACGCAAAAACGGCCATCCTCAAACGAAGATGGCCGCTGATTTAGTATTGCCGCACAGTCGGTGGCGTATAGTTTGCGAAGAACGGTCCGATTTCATCCAGATCAGTAGCAAACAGGAGCTTGCTTCGGTGTTCTTCGGATAAGAAACCGCTGGCGACCATTTGATCAAACATCGCCTTCAATGGATCCCAGTAGCCGTTCACGTTGTAAAAGGCGCAAGGCGCGTCGTTATCACCGATGCGGGCCCAAGAGTAAGCTTCGACGATTTCCTCTAGCGTCCCGGGTCCACCTGGCAAGGCGATGCACCCATCGGCCATGCGCAACATCTCGGCCTTGCGCGTCGCCATGTCCGGCACGACGACCAGATCTTCCAACTCATCGAGGGCGGCCCCGCGTTGATAGAGATTGCGTGGCATGATCCCAGTCACCCGGCCGTCTTGCATCAGCACCGTTTTGGCCAAGATACCCATCAGGCCAACGCCGCCACCACCGTAGACCAAGCCGTAATTGTTGGCGACTAGCCACTTGCCTAACGCCTTGGCTGCAGAGATATAGACAGGCTCACCAACGTTAGCGCCACAATAGACTGCGATGCGACTCATGCCAGCTCACCTCCGTTGGCGAGGATCTCATCGATTTTTTGAGCGACGGCATAATCGGCGTTACTGCCGATTCGTGTCGCATACGGTTCTAGTCTCGCATGGGCCGCTTCGACGATGAAGCTGTGGCCGACCGTCTGCAACATCTCAGTATCGTTGAGGTTGTCCCCGAATGCGACCATTTCCTCAGGCTGGGCACCAAGCTTGAGTCCCAATTCGCGCAACGAATTGCCCTTGTTGACGAGCTTGTGCATGATGTCGAGGAAGTAATCACCGCCGATCGTGACGTGAAACTCATTGGCAAGCGGCTTGGCGTAGTCATCGTCGAAAACGCGATAGGTGTCCTTCCCCGGAAAGAAAACGGTGTACTTGGCGACAGGCACATCAAGTGAGGTCAGATCTGGCACGATCTCGAGTTTCTTGAAGAATCGACGAAGAAAATCCGCATGACTGGCCGCAGATTCACCAATGTAGGCGGTGTCTAATGCACACAGCAGCGGTTCGCCCAACCCTTGGTTTTGAGTGTAGTGAATGAGGTGAACATAATCTGCCTTGGGGATGAATTGCGTGTGGACGATTTCACCGTCACGCATCACTACCGCGCCATTTTCAGCAATCAGACTGAGGCAGTCTTTGACTGGTTGAAACATCGGCTTGAGGGTGTACAGCGGGCGACCGCTTGCAGCGACAAAGTGGATCCCTGAGTTGTGAATCCGCCGAATGGTGTCTAGAAAATGTGGTGGCAACTCACCGGCATCGGTCAATAGGGTGTGGTCGAGATCGGAGGCGATCAGTTTAATTTGAGTCAATGTGGACATCCTTTCGAGTTGAGATGATAGCTACAGTATACCGCCTTTTGTTCGGATAGGACACCAGGTGGAAGAGATCCCACGAATCTGTCGCGTTGTTCTATGGATCGATCACGCAGCTGGATTTTGCAACCAAAAGGCACCTCGTCATTGGCGGGGTGCCCCATTCATGGATTAATCTTTGGAAATCGTTTCGTGTTCTTTATGCTCGTGCCACTCGTTCATGCTGATTAGCCC
>CAKQZO010000275.1 GCA_934293835.1 uncultured Lacticaseibacillus sp.
CTTGGATCAAAGTATTGACGCTTGATGGCGAGATCAAGACAGTGTCATTACGCACCTTGTTTGCGCATGCTCAAGACTATCGTCAGCTTGCCGGGGAGATGCGGGTGCAGGATTTCGCAGTGATGCGGCTAATATTGGCAATCTTACATACGGTTTACTCCCGATATGATGATGTCGACCAGCCTTATGACTGGTTAAAAGTTGATAATGAGACCATGAAGCCGACCGAATTTGATGATGAGGCGGATGGCGAAGAGGTTGTCGAGGACCTAGTCGGGACATGGCAGGCCTTGCAGCAAGCCGGCCACTTTACGCCAATCGTTGCGACCTATCTGGAATGTTATCAGGCACGCTTTGATTTCTTCGGGGAGCAGCCGTTTTATCAAGTGACGGCCGAGCAATTCGACCAACTCGTACCGGCAGATCACCGAATCGCTAAAGGCAAGGGGACCGTTGATATCAAGCAGATTGACCGGCGAGTCTCCGAAAGTGGCAACTCGCGGGCGGTTTTTGCGCCTAAGACTGAGGCCTACAAGAACAAGATGACGTTGCCGGAGTTGGTGCGGTGGGTGATCACCTATCAGAATTTCACTGGGGTGACAGACAAGACCAAGGTCAAGGCGCCGGAAAAGTTCTCGGTGTCGATGGGTTGGCCGTATCGCCTGAATCCAGTGTATGCACAAGGGCAGACGCTATTTGAGACGCTGTTGCTGAACCTCGTGCTTGTATCGGGGGACAAATCGTATCAGCCGCAACATCCACAGTGGGAATTTTCAGACCAAGTCACCTATGTTCAGCATGTACTGAAAGCGTTGGTGCCAGATGATCTGGCCCAGCTGTACACGTTGTGGTCGCGCATCTTGCACATTCAGTGGAACGAAGCCGGTCAACCGCTGATTTTCAGTGGTGGCCTGCCTTCACCTTCTGTCGTTCATGCTTTCACCGAGCCAATGACGACCTGGAAGTGGGCGGCCAAAGACAAGCCGCCTGACTTCAAGCCGGCGCGCAAGAGCACGGCATCGTTAGGCAAGGCGATGTGGCGCAATTTTGGTCAGTACGTTGCGGTGTCACAAGACCAGGGAACATCGGAGCCTGTCCATCAGCCAGGCATCGTCAGTTGGCTGGGTTTGCTGGATAGTAAGCATCTCTTGCCGCGAGAAGAACCAGTTCACCTAGCGACCACCACACTGATCAGCGACGGCAACGCGACCTCTCAGGCACCTGTGGCGGAAGTGTTTGACGATATGATCATTGATGCAGCGGTGTTGTTCGATGATATTGGGGCCATTCGTTGGCCGGTGTGGATTGAAAGTGCAGTTGAGGTTACCCAAAAAGTTGGCGGGGACTTCTATTATTTCGTGGCTGAAGTGGCCACGATCCGCGGAATTGCGGATTCGACGTTCGCCAGTCGGCTCAGTGCGCAGTTTTATGCCCGCCTAGATGCTCCGTTCAAGGATTGGTTAGCCCATTTGAAACCTGATGATAATCGCGATCAGAAGCTCATCGATTGGAAGCAACAATTGCGGCAGATCGTCGTTGCGGCAGCCTCTGACCTCACTCAGACGGCGACGACCCGCGATCTGCGCGGAATCACCGTTGAGAAGAAGAATGGTGAGAAGCGCTACACCAACATCGTGTTGGCTAACGGCCAATTGCAGAAAATGTTGAAACATCATCTGAAATGAGAGAAAGGTACGGGGTGACAATGGGAAGAATTGAATCGATGGTCAGGCACATCATCGCCGACTTGAACACGGATGGGAATCGCAATAAAGCGGCGATGTTGGCCAACCTTCGTGGTGCGACGACGTTGAATGAGCCTAAGGCCCAGAAAGTGGTACCGCTGTTGATGCATTATCTGTCAGCGAATGATCTGAGCCAGACGGGACGGCCGACGCGTGCTGAAAATGCGGTCTATACAGCGC
>CAKQZO010000276.1 GCA_934293835.1 uncultured Lacticaseibacillus sp.
CTCCATAGCGTTCCTTTCTGCCGGGTGCTCACCACCCGACGCTATGGATTCAGCTTACAAGCCTTCCAGATTACTTGCACTCTAGGCTTATTGAAAAATAACTGAGAAATTCTCAGAAAGTGACTCAAGAACACCAAAAAGGCGACCCCTAATGGATCGCCGCTTCATACTTAACTATTTGTTGCTGGGTAAGGTGAGTGTGAACACCGCACCATGCGGCTGATTGTCGCTGACGGTCAGCTCGCCGTGGTTGAGCACCATCAGACGCTTGGCAATCGCCAAGCCGAGCCCGGTGCCACCGATCTTCTTTTCGCGTGAGGCATCGACGCGGTAGAAGCGATCAAAAATCTTCGTCTTGTCGTTATCGGCCACGCCTATCCCGGTGTCTTCAACGGCCAGGCACACGCTCGCCTCTGCGCGATAGACGCGCACGGTGATGGGACCTTCGCCGGCATACTTCACCGCGTTATTGAGTAGCGCCACCAACACCTGCTCGATGCTATCTCGGTTGGCGTAGGCCAGGAGTTTGGCCTCTGCGACCACGTCGATGGTCACCGTAGTCGGGCTTGGATACGCGGCCACCACCGTCGTCGCGAGCTTGCTGATGTCAAACCAGTTGCCCGCCAGGTGGGCATGGTCCATCCGCGACAGCGCCAACAAGCGCTCGATCAGCTTCTGCATGCTCAGCGCCGACGCTTCGATCGTCGCCAACGATTCAGGCACGATTTCGGGATGGCTGGCCGCATGCCGGCGAATCAGGCCGACGTGGCCGCGAATGGCGGCCAGCGGTGTCCGCAGCTCGTGGGACGCATCCGAGACGAACTGATGGTCACGAATCACCTGCGCGTTCAGTGATTGCAGCAAGCGGTTGAATTCGGTGCCCAACTTGGCCACCTCTTTTGGCCCCGCCGGTACCGGCAGCGTCTCGTGATAGGTCGCGTCTTTGGCCTCAATGATCGTCGTCGCTGCATCGGTCAGATCGACCAGCGGCCGATTCAGCCTTTTGGCAAGCGCGTGAATCAGCCCGACCCCTACCAGCAAGCCGACCAAGCTGACGATGATGATCGCAACCAAAATCAGTTTGAACAGCTCAAGCACGTTGTTCAAGCTCAGCCACAACTCATATTTGACTTCTGTTGTCCCGACCCGCCGCTTTTTGATCCGGTGATAATAGATGCCTTGATCGTCTTGATATTGGATATGGGCCAACAACGGCCAGGTATCCCAGTTGTCTCGGAGAAAAGCGTGCGTCCGCCGCGTGTAGTAGCGCCGCGTCGGCTTGCCTTGCGGCCGCACCGTCACCCGCACGAAGGTCGTGTGCATGTTGATGTTGGCCGTGTCGCGCCAGTAATCCCAATCGGGCTTGTTGTTGGCGAACGAATGCTGAAGCGTCGTCATCAACTGATCCGCGTCTTGGCGCTTGTTGTTGACCAAGTGCACCCCGACTACCGAAACCGTCGCCAACCCGATCGACAGCGTCAGCGCGGCCAACAGCCAAGCGTAGGCGCGCGAGATCCGAGTCGCACTAGATTCTTGCTCGTGTTTAAGACGCATGGCGCCACTCCGCAGACAACACGTAACCCACCCCGCGAACGGTATGGATCAACGGTGCGGTTCCCGGCAGGTCGAGCTTGTTGCGCAGATAGCGGATATAGACATCCACGATGTTGATCTGTCCGTCAAAATCTTGGCCCCACACCGCATCGAGCAGCTCATCACGCGACAACGGCTCCTCCGCGTGTTGCATCAACACCAACAAAAGCTCGTACTCTCTGGGCGTCAGCGCGGCTGCGACCTGCCCGCGCCGCACCGTCCGCGCCTTGGTGTCGAGCGTCAGATCCCCGACTGCGTACGTCGCGTGTTGGACATGCTTCTGGCGCCGAATGCAGACTCGCACGCGCGCCAGCAAT
>CAKQZO010000277.1 GCA_934293835.1 uncultured Lacticaseibacillus sp.
GGCCAAACCGCTGAGCGATCACCATCAAGATTGCCGAAGCCAGATACCACGGTAGCCAGTTAGACACGTTCGGTAACCACCAATACCACCCCAATAAGAGTAGCCAAAGCCCCCATAACATCGAGCGCATCTTCGTCACCAATAACGCATATAAAACCGTCGCCACCTGGAAAGTGATATAGGTCCAGCCATAGCCGACGGGATGATGTTCCTCCCAAATACTGAATACCGACGCAAAATGAAATAATGACACAAACGCCACCGTGAGGCCTAACATCCACGCCTCGCGAACCCAGCGGCGCTGGAATAATTTGGATTTAGTCGTCTGTAGCCAATTTAGTAGCAACGCATATCCGATCAGAACCAAGGTATTCGTCAGATAGGTGGTGATTCGAATCCCCCAAAGATACATTGCGTACCTCCTTTCTGCTGTCAATATAACATATTTATAATGTTTTTATTTTGAATAATTGTGAAGTTCTTGAGATTAGACACTTGTCCAGCCATCCGTTGGCGCTTACACTGAGAGTATCATGACCAAAAGGAAGGTTCCTATGCAACCCTACGCAATCTTTATGGACATCGACGGTACCCTCATCGATCGCACGCAGATCCCGACGCCTGCAACCGTAGCCGCCATTGCCAAGTATCGCCAAGCCGGCCATCAGTTCTTCATCGCCAGTGGCCGACCACTTTTCTCCGCGCATGCCGTGGCGACCCGCATCGCGCCTGGATTGAATATCATCGGCGCCAACGGGTCGATCACCGCCATCGCCGATCAAGTCACCAGCTGCCACTTCACAGAGGCGGCGCTGATCGGCATCTACCGCGTCGCGATGACCTATGGCGTCCGGACCCATTTTTTCACGCCTACCCGCGTGATTTTCCTCGACACCCCGCAATTAACGATTTCTTGGGATGCCCGCAACCGCATCGCCGGGGAGGATCCAGCCAAAAACGTGATGGTGCATTCTGAAGCCGAGTTGCTCCAATACGCCGCCGAGATCACCAACGGCTTCAGCGTCTCGCCAGATGACCAGGCACGCAACGCAGCCAAAGCTGCGTTGGCCGCGTTGCCCGACATCGATGTCTCTTCTTCCAATGCCGACAACATCGAGATCACCGCCCATGGCGTCAACAAGGCCAGCGCGATCAAAACCGTCTGCCGCCAGCTCGATATCCCCTTGACGCACACGATGGCGTTCGGCGACGGCGACAACGACTTACAGATGCTGACGACGGTGCATTACGGCGTCGCCATGGGCAATGCCAACCCCCGGATCAAGGCTGCCGTTAACTACCACACCACCGACATTCACCACGACGGCGTCGCCACCTACCTCACACAATTCTTCGGCTGATCGCCGCACACCAGCCAAATCAAACAATCCGCCCATCAACCCGCAAGTGGTTCTGCGTTGATGGGCGGATTGTTTTGTCCGCTTCAAAACGGCACGATGCACACTCAAGCAGCCGCTAACGGTTTACCCTCAATTTCAATGCGACCAATCAAAATCAGCGTTGTGTTACCAGCGCTTTTGAGGTCAACCCGCGCAAATTTGCAGATTGGTCGAGGCGCATTTCCCGGAATTCGGGTCAATCGCTTCCCTCTGGGTTCGCCTGCCAGTATTCGGCGGCGCGGGCCTCCCAAAGCGCCCGGTCCGCGGCCGTGATCTGATGCAAAACGCGCGCGGGATTGCCGACCGCAACCACATCGTCGGGCAGATCCTTGGTCACGACCGCTCCCGCGCCGACGACGACATTATTCCCGATCGTCACGCCGGGCAACACGGTCACGTTGCCGCCCAACCAGGTGTTGTCGCCGATAACGATCGGCTTGGCGAACTCTAGCATCGCCACGCGCACCGCGGCCGCGATCGGATGCCCGGCCGTCAGCAAG
>CAKQZO010000278.1 GCA_934293835.1 uncultured Lacticaseibacillus sp.
CAGGTGGGCCCGCAACCCGAGCAAGCCGACAATGACGAGGACACACGCGCCCCACAGAATGTAGCGCAGCGGTGGTTTGAAAAATGGTTCTGGCTGTTGCATAACGACTCCCCCTTTTTCGCAACCGTTTGCATTATTATCGCACACGGGTGGCCTTTGCAAAAGCACAGCGCGGCAATAATCTGCACGTTTTGTCGTTTTTTAGGCATATCTTTCGCGTTCACCGCCGGCAGTGTGGTACGATACACCATATTAATGCATTAAACTTGTGGGGAAGATTAATGACTATTCAACAATTATCCATCGAGTTACCATTGTTTCTGATTCGCATCGCCACCGTCAGTTTCTTCAGTATTGGCTTCATTCAATACTTCCAGCGCGTCTGGTATGATGCCTTCGAGAATCAGCACACTAAGCCGGTGTATCGTTACCTCCGGCGCGGCGTGTTGCTTCTGATCACCGTCGGGTTAGGCCTGTTCATTCACTATGGCGCAATGTTGTACATCCACAACAACTCGGCGATCCTCTACCATAACTGGGCGCTCTTCGTCTTGACGCTACCGCTTCTGTTCGGCGGCTTCAGCAAGCTCGAAGTCGGTATTCAGGCCGCGGGCATCGTCTGGGTGTGGTACATGCACCACGCGCCGAACTTCTTTGAGCCGGCGACGCTGACGGCCTTGTTGGCGTTCGCTTCGGCGGCCGTCTTGCTCAAAGCCTGCCACGAATACGTCATGCAGCATTGGTGGATCGGGGTCGCCGGCGCCTTCGTGGTCGCCAGCCTTTTCTGGTTTACGGTACCACCGGTATCGATGGGGATGCCGATGGACACGAACCTCGAGCTCCAGGCCGTGTTGTTGTACACGCTGATGCTGGCCTTCGTCTTGGGCTACTGGCTGCGCCAATACCGCGAAGACCGGCAAAACCGCGAGCGTGAGCGCCTGGCCGACTATGAAAAAGGCAGCCACGCCAACTCCTATGCCAATCACCAAAAGGAATTGCAGGCGCTGTTTGCGACCACCAAGCAGGCCGGTCAGGCGCTGAGTTTCGCCACGCTCGACCTCGATCAGTTCAAGCAGGTCAACGACCGCTTCGGCCATCTCGCCGGCAACGCCGTGTTGATCGGGGTCACCGAGACGATGAAAGAGGTGCTCGTCAACGCGCGCGTCAAGCATCAGCTCTATCTCACCACCGGCGAAGAGTACAACATCGTATTCCCGAACCTAACACCCGAGTCCGCCTTGCCGATCGTCAAGGCCTGTTGGCAGGCGGTACGCAAGCGCGACTATCCGTATGAAGACCGCACGATCGACGTGACCTTATCCGTTGGCCTGACATGCTTGCAGCCGAGCGATGTCAGCGTGAACGATATCTACAAACGCGCCGACGATGCCTTGTCCAAGTCCAAGCGCTCTGGTCGCGATGCGATCACCTTGGATAACAAGATCGTCTCCGGCGCCGATCGTTCTGAAAAACGCCTCGCAGACTATCAATACTTCGCCCAAGGTGTCTATGACCTAGGCGATGCCAAGCATCCGCAGGCCTATCACGAGTTACTGCTGCGCACCTACGACCCGATACTCAAGCGGTGGATCCTCCCAGATTCGTTCGAGATTCCGGCCTGGATGTCGATCGCCTTGCTGCAAGAGTTCATGCGCCACACAAAGCTGCAACGCTTCAACCTCAACTTGACTGCTGCCCAGTTTCAAGACATCGACATCGCCAACGCGCTCGCCCAATTCGCTGAAAGCCCCGAAGGCCCCGACGAATTAACGATCGAGATCATGGACTTGACCGATTCGCAAACCACCCGCCGTATCAGCGCGATCTACCGCGCCGCGGGCATGAAGATCTTGAT
>CAKQZO010000279.1 GCA_934293835.1 uncultured Lacticaseibacillus sp.
CAGCTCATTAGCCCCTAATTTCGCCGGTTCGACGGCTTGCTCGGTTGGAATCAACCCGTAATGATCGCCGACCTTGGCATCATTGTAGATATAAGCCGGGGCCTTGGCGTGCATCGCCAACTGGGCGGCCTGTTTGGAATAGCGCCCCATCGCTGCCAGCCGCGCACTCATCGTCTCTTTCAAGTCGGTCGTCAGATACCGCGAATCGGTTCGCGGATAAGTCACCAGCTTCTCGCGTTCATACAGGCGCTGCAATACGTTGAGCGTCTGCTTCGGTGAAAAATCATACTGTTGGTTGGCCACCTGTTGCAACTCGTTGAGATCAAAAGGTAGCGGTGGTTGCTCGACGACTTGCTTTTGCTTCACGCTTTGCACGATCAGCGGTTGCGCAGCCAGCTGCTGGCGCTTCGCCTCGGCGGCTGGCTGCGTGGCAAACTTGGTGGGCAGCGTCGCGTTACCCAAGGGCGTCTTCACACTAATCTGATAGTAGGTCTCAGGGACAAATGCGTTGATCTTAGCCTCTTGGGCGGCGACGAACGCCAGGGTTGGCGTCTGCACGCGCCCGGCAGACAGCGAATCTTGATACTTCACCGTCAGTGCCCGGCTGACGTTCAGCCCAATCAGCCAATCGGCTTCCGCGCGCGCCAATGCGGCTTGGTAAAGATCATCGAACGCTGCCGCCGGACGCAAGGCCGCAAAGCCCGCTTTGATCGCTGCGTCAGTCTGCGAGGAGATCCACAACCGTTGCAGCGGCTTGGTGAACTTGAGGTAGTCGAAAATATAGCGTGCGACCAGCTCGCCTTCACGGCCCGCGTCGGTGGCGATGATCGCCCCGTCGATATCCCCGCGCTTGGCCAGCGCCTTGACCACGGCCAGCTGCTTACGCGTCTCTTTAAGTGGCGTGATGCCAAGCTTCTCCGGAATCATCGGCAAGGTGTTGAACGTCCACTCCGCCCATTCCGGGTGGTACTGCTCAGGCATTTTGAGCGTCAATAGATGGCCCAGCGACCAGGTGACCACATACCCGTTGCCTTCATAATAACCGTTATGTTTGGTCGTCGCCTTCATCACCCGCGCAAGTTCTTGGCCGACGCTAGGCTTTTCTGCAAGCACTAATTTCATGAGGAGTCCTTTCTAAAAAACGTGGCGAGTTTCCCCCACCACGCACCAAGCCTTATTTCAATTTATCGTGTTCGTAAGTGTGCGTGCGCTCTAAACCAGCGAATTGTTGCTGGCGCAAGGCTTCATAGATCACGAGCGCTGCGCAATTAGACAAGTTGAGCGCGCGGACGTTATCCGTCATCGGGATGCGCACCGCCTTTTCCGGATTGGCCCGCATGAACGGCTCCGGTAAGCCGGTCGTCTCCTTGCCGAACATGTAGTAATGATCGACGTTCGTATCGCTGTAATCAACATCCGAATAGGTGCGATCGGCAAACTTCGACACCAGATACAGATATTGCGGGTCCGGTACCGTCGCCATGAACTCATCAAGCGATTCATGGTAGACGATCTTGACGCTGCTCCAATAATCCAGCCCAGCACGACGCAGATGCTTGTCGTCGGTTTCGAATCCCAGTGGTTTGATCAGATGCAGATACGTGTCCGTCGCCGCCGCGGTGCGGGCAATGTTCCCGGTATTCGCCGGGATCAGCGGTTCAAATAAAACAATGTGATTTGCCATCATGGCCCTCCATAATCTTAGCTGAACCTATTCTAACAGAAAAACGCCCGCCTGCCGCACAATATAAAAATACCGCCTCGGTGTCTAGCACGGCGAGACGGTACCTTAATCAAGTTTCCTATCGCTAACTTTAATCAATTTCCCAAAAGCAAG
>CAKQZO010000280.1 GCA_934293835.1 uncultured Lacticaseibacillus sp.
TTGGTCGTTAAACATTGTACCCGTCATGGGTTTCTTTGTGTTCATAAAGTGTTGCACTTGAATTGTAAATCTGCCGCACGCAAAAAGGACATCATCCTTTTCGTGTCCCGCTCAACCTTCCGAGTAAAGTAAGAAAGGAATTAAATGATGTCCCTCACTAGTCAGTCTATCCGAAATTCACTTGAAATCAAAGACCCAAATATTGTTTTCCTTGAAGATTCTCACATTCAATCCATCAAAGGAAAAGACGCCCTTATTTATCCTGCCATCCTCACCTATATACCCGATCGTTGTGATAACTGCGGCTTCACTGATTGGATCGTTAAATATGGGACGAAAAATGGGGCTGTGACAAAAGGCGGTTTTGGACCTAGTGGCTGCTGTAGCTATCTGCTCGGTATCGGCCTTTTGGAACGTAACATCAGCGGAATATTCGGGTACAAAAACGAGGCTGCGACTTTTGTCACAGCCCCATTGCATTAGTCGTTGAGCGTGAATTGTAGGTGCATCCGCGGGGCGGCGAGTTTGATCATCTCGCCCAGAAGGTGGGTCGCTTGCTTCAAGGCGACGTCGGCCATCTGTTGGTTGATGTCTGTGAGGTAGGCGGGGATATCGGCTTGCTGAGTGGCGTTGGTATCGGCCTGATGTTGAAGCTTGCGGCAAGCCGCGACGGTATTTTGCTCGAAGAGGTCTTCTTGATCTTCGAACAGGTTGAAGTCGTAATCACCGAAGGTCCCCAGTAGGTAGCTCAACCAGTACATGCTGGTGGGGTCGAATTCGGTGGTCGTGTCCCGGTATGCTGCAGGGGTGTCGGTGGCGTTAGCGAAAAACGGCACGACCGCGTTGAAGGTGTTGGGGCCAAACGCCAGCCAGTGAACGCCTTTGAGCGCGGTGGGTTGGTCGGGGCGAATCTGTAAGATGTGCAGTTCCTGATTCCGGTTGATGCCGATCGGGCGGAATTGTTTTTTCTCCGCCGCACTGCCGGTGCCGTAGACATCATAAGGCGTGTTCTGGTAGTGCGAGGATTCGATGAACTTGACGTCTTCAATCGAGATCAGGCGCTTGGCGTGGCAGATGAACGGCAGGTCTTGGTCAATCGGGGACTGGTCGATCTCTGGATTGAGGTACTTCTGCCCAAACCAAGCACGCGGGTTGTTGTAGCGGGTGTCTTTAGGGGTGGCCGAGCCGAAGATGTGGCGGAGGTTGTACCCTTGCTTGTCTGGGTTGAGGTGGTTGGTGTCGATGAGCTGGCGGAGATCGGCGGAGCAAAGCGTTGCGTCACTGTCGAAGTCGAACCAGTCGATGTTGAAGCGGTTGGGGGCGATGACATAGGCGTCGTCTGGAATGCGGACGGCCGCCCAGTGATGGCCGCCGATCGTGTCGAAGTACCAGACTTCGTTGTCATCGGCAAAGGCGATGCCGTTGGTCTCGTAGGTACCGTATTGTTCATGCAAGGCGCCCAGGCGCAAGACGCCTTCGCGGGCAGAGCGAATGTATGGCAGGGTGATCGCGGTGAGGTCTTCTTCCCCGATACCATCTTTGACTAGCGGATCGAGGCCTAAGATGCGGGCATTCGTGGTCGTGGTTTCCGTCGCGGTCATGGCGACGTTGGCGCTGTTAATCCCGGCCGCGGCCCAGAGCCCGTGCTCAGCTTCGACGTCTGGTGTGGCCGTGTAGCGCATCGGATCGGCAGGCAGGTCGATCGCAAACGTGCTTAGCTTGGATTCATAGTGGCGCGGCTGGTCTTCGGGTTGCACGACGACGAAGCGCTTGAAATTCAGTGGGGCCGCCCCATCTTCGTTGCGGGCGATCATGGTCGAGCCATCGAGAGAA
>CAKQZO010000281.1 GCA_934293835.1 uncultured Lacticaseibacillus sp.
TACAAGACGAGTGCATCGACGGTCGCGCCGGTGACGCATGCCCGAGGCAACAACGGCCAAGGCGTCAGCGTGATTGCCACCGCGCAAGCCGGTGGGGTGAGTTGGGCGGAGATTCGCCTCAACAATACGACGTACTGGATCGATGCGCGTGGGCTTAACTTCGTGACGCTTTATCCGATCACCAGCCAGACAGCCGCGAACAATCGGGCGCTGGTCACCCAGAGTAACCGGTCAGACGGTTTGTTCGCCAGTGGGCCGTACCGCGCGAGCTTCCAGTCGTTGAAGCCGACCGCCAGTGCCAAATCGCTGAACAATCAGGTCGTGCAGGTCATCGGCAAGGCGACCACGGCGCTCGCCAACTGGAGCCACATCAAGACCAACACCGGCAAGACTTATTGGCTCGATAGCCGGGGGCTGGTCGTGACGAATTATTACATGCTCACGAATTATAAGGCGCAAAACTGGCGTGGCCAGATCAACGAAGGTAGTCGCCACGATGGCCTTTTTGCCAACGGGCCGTACAAGACCAGCAGCACGACCACGAAGGCCAATGCGTCGGCGCGCAGCTATAACGGCCAGGCCGTGACCGTGATCGCTTCGGCCAGCACCGAGACCGGCAACTGGGTACGGGTGAAGCTGAGTAATAACAAGACGTATTGGCTCGATGCGCGCGCTGTCAAGGCCGTGACTTATCATGACTGGCTGAAGCCTTCGCAGACGTCTGCTTATCCGAATGTTGCCAACTATTCGGGCATCAACATCGAGGTCAACCTGGCCAAGCAACAGGTCTATATCAAGCGCAACAACACCGTGTTGTACACGATGTATTGCTCGTCTGGTGCTAACAACACGACGCCCAAGGGCCATTTCAAGATCCAGAATCGCGGCGCTAGTTTCTACAACGCGTCTGAAGGGATGGGTGCGCGGTACTGGACAAGCTTCAAGGATTGGGGCGTCTACTTATTCCACTCTGTGCCAACCAATAGTGCTGGCAACTACATCACCAGTGCTGCTAAGCTGCTCGGTGTCCGGCCTGACTCACACGGTTGTGTGCGCCTCAGCGTGCCTGATGCGCAGTGGATCAACACCCACATGAAGGCGAACACCGCCGTTTATATCCATTAGTTCCACCTGGCGTCTGCGATTGCAGGCGCTATTTGTTTGGGGTTTGACGCGTCTTGGCCGAGAGGGGATAATTGGGGATTGAATGATATTGATAGAATGAGGATCGCTTGTGAAAACATTATTTCTTCGTGGTAAAACGTGGCTTGAGGTGCATCAACTGTGGGATGTGTTTACCTATCTCATCTTCGGCGGCCTGACCACTGTCGTGAACATCGTCGTCTTCGGCTTGGCGATTCGCCTCGGCATCAGCTGGCAGATCGCCAACTTCTTGGCGTGGTTGTTGTCTGTGCTCTTCGCGTTCGTCACCAACAAGCTGTGGGTGTTCAACTCGCACGCCGCGAACTTCGGCGGGCTCGCCTGGGAGTTCATCATGTTCATGGCGGCGCGGATCGTGTCGCTGGGACTCGATTACGGCTGCATGTTCGTGTTCATCGACGTGATTGGTTGGTCGCAGATGGTCGCCAAGCTCTTGACGCAGGTCGTGATCGTTATCGCCAACTACGCTTTCAGCAAGTTCATCGTTTTCAGAAACAAGCCGAGCGATCACTGAGCGGAGAAAAGGAGGGCGTTGGTCATGAAGCTACTGGTTACCGGCGGGGCGGGATTCATCGGCGCGAATTTTGTCCGGCTGGTTTATGCCAAGCACCCAGACGTCAAGGTCATTGTGCTAGACAAGCTGACTTATGCCGGC
>CAKQZO010000282.1 GCA_934293835.1 uncultured Lacticaseibacillus sp.
GTAAACAGCAGTATAACTTCTCCTCCACCTACGTTTACTCACCATACATTCTGGTCACCAAGGCTGGCTCCAGCATCAAGTCCGTCGCTGACCTGAAGGGTAAAAAGCTTGCAGAAGGCACCGGCAGCGATAACGAAGCCTTAGCGAAGAAGCTTGGCGCCACCACCGTGCCGAACTCCAACTTCACGGCTGTTATCGGGACGATCAAAGATGGCCGCGTCGATGGTTCGATCAATGCCGTCTCCGCTTGGAACGACTACAAGAAGTCGAACTCGACGACCGGCCTGAAAGCAACCGTCCTGGATGCTAAAGATGCTGCCCCGGCAGAATCCGCCGCGGTCATCAACAAGAAGAGCAAGAAGCTACGCACAGCCGTCAACAAAGCACTCAATCAACTGCGCAAAGACGGGACGCTGAAGAAGCTGTCCGTCAAGTACCTCGGCTCTGACGTCACTGAAAAGTAATCACGAACACACACCAAACGGCGTGAGGCCAAGTGTCTCACGCCGTTCATCCAAGGAGGATCACAATATGTCAGCATTCAACACTCGTCTCATTCACGGCAAGCCAGTCAACGACAACGACACCGGTGCTGTCTACACCCCAATCTACACCAGCACGACGTTCAAATTCCCCACAGCCATCAGCCAGACGCGCTGGGACTATACCCGTAGCGGCAACCCCACGCGCGACTACCTCGAGCAACAGGTCGCCGATCTCGAAGGCGGAGCCGCTGGTTTCGCGTTTGCCTCTGGACTAGCCGCGATTCACGGCGTTTTCTCCTTATTCAATCCCGGCGATCACATCATCGTCGGTGACACGGTTTACGGCGGCACCTGGCGCCTTTTGAATAGTTACTTCGCCACCCACGGCCTAACAATCTCGGCAGTCGATACCCGCGACCTGGCAGCGGTGGCGGCCGCGATCACACCGCAGACGAAGGCCATCTACTTCGAGACCTTCACCAACCCATTGTTGCACGTCACCAGCGTCAAGCAGATCGCGGCCTTGGCCAAGAAGCATGACCTGCTGACGATCGTCGACAACACCTTCTTGACCCCTTACCTCCAGCAGCCGCTGGCATTGGGCGCCGACATCGTGTTGCACTCCGCCACCAAGTACCTCAACGGCCATTCCGACGTGCTTGCCGGCATCGTCGTTGCGGGTAGCGAAGACTTGGCTAAGCGCGTTTATTTCGCCCAAAATGCCTTAGGTGGCGTTTTATCGCCGCGCGATGCTGACCTCGTTCGCCGCGGCATCGAGACCTTGTCCGTACGGATGGATCGCGAACAAGCCAACGCCCAGTATCTCGCCGAATTTTTCCACGACAGCGACACCGCAACGCAGGTCTTCTACCCCGGCCTACCTGATAGCGAGGACTACGCGATCGCCCATGCCGAAACGCGCGGTGCCGGCGCAGTTTTCTCCGTTTATCTCAGCGACGCATACGATGCCGAGGCCTTCGTCAACAATCTGACCCTGTTCGGTCTCGCTGTGTCCTTGGGTTCCGTCTCGAGCCTCGTCGAGCTACCTTACCTCATGACCCACGCTGAGCTACCCGTCGAAACTCGGCTCGCCACCGGCATCACGCCTCAGCTCGTGCGGTTTGCCGTCGGGTTGGAAGACAAGGCCGATCTGCTTGCCGACATCAAACAAGCGCTGGCAAAAGCGAAACGCTAAAGCCAAGGCATAGACAAACAGCGCCATTGCGTCCGCAAACGCAATGGCGCTGTTTTTGCGTGCTTTACAGCAGTCCGCCACCGTCTACCGCATAGGTCTGGCCGGTAATAAAATCAGCTTGTGGCCCAGCCAAG
>CAKQZO010000283.1 GCA_934293835.1 uncultured Lacticaseibacillus sp.
CGCCATTCCAACATCACCTTGATGAACCTGGCGACCAACAAGATCGTCGACCTCATCCATCACGTCTCGCCTGACCAAAACCGCTATCGGCTCTTGTTGCCGGGCGCCGATTACGTCCAGCCGCCTAAGCAAGACAAGATCGATCCCTTCACCGATACCAGCGCCGGCTACCGCGAGTTGATGAAAACCACCGACGTGCCGTTGGCTAAACTCTTGCAGCGCCACTACCAAGGCCTCGCCGCGGATTCCGCCACAGAACTGGCCGCCCGCTTGCAAGGCGGGGACCCTGACGCGGCCTGGCAGGCCTTCTTGGCTGCGATCGCCACGCCGACGCCGACGATCACCACTGGCGACAAGGTCTACTTCTCTGCAACCCCGTACCAGACGCTTGCCGGCACCACGCAGACTTTCGCCACTGCCAGCGAGATGCTCGACGCGTATTATGCGCAAAAGGCCGAACACGACCGCGTCCGCCAGCTTGGTAGCAACCTCATCCACCCGCTGAAGAACCTGATCGACAAAGATCAGAAGAAACAAAAGAAGCTGGCGCAGACGCTCAAGGCGACGGAAAAAGCCGACGATTACCGCATCCGCGGAGAGATCTTGACGACTTATCTCGCGCAGGTCAAGCGCGGCGAAACCAGCATCGAGCTGCCTAACTTCTACGACGAGATGAAGCCGCTGAAGATCAGCTTGTCCAATCAGCTCTCGCCGTCTAAGAACGCCCAGAAGTATTTTGCCAAATACCAGAAGCTGCGCAACGCGGTCGCCTATGTCAACGACCAGATGCAAGAGAACCAAGCCGAGCTCGATTACCTCACCGGCATCATGACCCAAATCGAGCTGGCCGCCCCCAAAGACCTCGATGACATCCGCGTCGAGCTGCAACAAGGTGGCTATCTCAAGGTGCAGAAGAAAGGTAAGAAGCCTGCCAAGCGGCCTAAGATCGCCAAGCCCGAAGTGTTCTACGCCTCAGACGGCACCAAGATCTTCGTCGGCAAGAACAATCTACAAAACGACCAGCTCACCTTGCATCAGGCCAACAAAACCGACATCTGGCTGCACGCCAAAGACGTGCCGGGCTCACACGTGATCATCGACGCGCCGAAGCCCAGCGAGAAAACCCTGCTTGAAGCCGCGACGCTGGCGGCGTACTTCTCGCGCTCCCGGGCCAGTGCCAACGTCCAGGTCGACTGGATCGAGGTCAAGAAGATTCGCAAGCCCAACGGTGCCAAGCCGGGCTTTGTCGTCTACGAAGGCCAGCGCACCGTGGCCGTGACGCCTGAGTTAACCACGGTCGAACGGCTCCGGCACAAGCCGACCATCTCGTAATTGCAATATTGTTGTAACATTTTTACCAAAATTAAATATTTTGTTATGGTTTTGGCCTATCGCTGTCATGTGAAATCGCTATACTTCAAGATGGAGTTACATTTAAGCACGTAATAAAACTTGAGGAGTGAGTATCATCAAAAAGTCTCAATTAGCATGGCTGTTTTCTCCTGCCTTGGCGCTGCTCCCAGGCACGATCTTGGCGCAAGGGAACGAAGTCAAAGCCGACACCAACACCGATACCGAGTACACCGTTAAGGCTGGCGACACCTTGTCTCAAATCGCCAAGACACGCAACCAATCCGTGAGTGACCTGGCCACCACCAACGGCATCACCAACCAGAACCTGATCCTGGTCGGCCAGAAGCTGAAGCTCAAGACGGCGACCCCTGCCGCGGCGAACACCTACACGGTCAAAGCCGGCGACACCTTGTCTCAGATCGCCGCGGCGCAACACACCACGGTGGCCAAGCTGGTG
>CAKQZO010000284.1 GCA_934293835.1 uncultured Lacticaseibacillus sp.
GTACAGGACGGGCATCAGATGATAGAATTAAGATACTTATGGAAGGACAGGTGGAGCCGATGGCAGATAGTGTAACCGTCGCACAATTAGTCGCCGATACGAAACTCGACGTCGTTAGCGGGGAAGATTACCTCAAAGAACGCAAGGTCGTTGTTAGCGATATTTCGCGGCCGGGGTTGGAGTTGACTGGCTATTTCAACTATTATCCGCATGAACGGATCCAGCTTTTTGGCCGCACGGAGAACGCCTTCGCGGCGAACATGACCTCTGAGGAGCGGCTGACGATCTTGAAGCGGATGTGTTCTGAGGATACGCCTGCTTTTGTCGTTTCGCGGGGGATGGTGCCGCTCAAGGAGATGGTGACCGCGGCTGCGGCCGCCCACATTCCTGTGCTGACCTCGAAGTTGCCGACGACGCGGCTGTCCAGTCTGATCACCGACTATCTTGAAGGCCGCTTGGCCGAGCGGCGGAGCATACATGGGGTTCTGACAGACATCTACGGCCTCGGGGTGTTGATCACCGGCGATTCTGGGGTCGGAAAGTCCGAAACCGCCTTGGAGCTGATTCAGCGTGGCCACCGGCTGATTGCCGACGACCGGGTCGATGTCTATCAACAAGACGAGCAGACGATCGTCGGCGAGGCGCCGAAGATCCTGTCGCATCTATTGGAGATTCGCGGTCTGGGAATCGTCGATGTCATGAACCTCTTCGGGGTCGGCGCGGTGCGCGAACGCACGAGCATCGATTTGATCGTGCATCTGGAAGCCTGGGCACCAGACAAGCAGTTTGATCGCTTAGGTTCCGGGGAGCAAAGCCAGCAGATCTTCGACGTCGCGGTGCCGAAGATCTCGATTCCGGTCAAGGTCGGGCGCAACCTCGCTTCGATCATCGAAGTGGCGGCGATGAACTTCCGCGCCAAGTCGATGGGCTATGATGCCACCAAGACCTTCGAAGCTAATTTGAACAGTTTGATTCAGTCGAACGCCGAAGAATAATGTGGGCGAAGCAACGCGCGGATGCGCAAACTGAGCGTTGTGTGATAGACTGGAACATGCGCAGAGGCGAGCTGGGCTCGCCTTTTTTAGTTACTGGAAAAAATCATGATCAGTCGCAGCCGGCTGATTCGAGGAGGAAATCGCATGTTAGCAGCATTGAATCCGATCGCGTTGCAACTGGGTGGCCTTGAGATCCACTGGTACGGCGTGATCATCGCGTGCGGCGTTTTGCTAGCGGTCTGGCTGGCGATGAGAGAAGCCGTGCGCCGAGGGATCTCTGACGATCACATCTTGAACCTTGTGTTGTGGGCGTTGCCGTTTGCTTTGATCGGCGCGCGCATGTATTACGTCGTCTTTGAGTGGGGCTATTATTCCCAGCATCCCAGCGAGATTATCGCAATCTGGCATGGCGGCATCGCCATTTACGGCGCGCTGATCGCCAGTGTCATCGTGTTCTTGGTGTATTGCCGCGTGAAGTGGCTCCCGGCATGGTTGGTGTTAGACGTCGCCGCGCCGACGGTGATGATCGCGCAAAGCATCGGCCGCTGGGGCAACTTCATGAATCAAGAAGCCTTCGGGGCCAAGACAACGCTGACGTATTTGCGGGGGCTACACCTGCCAGAGGTGATCATCCAGCAGATGAACATCTCCGGGGCGTATCGCCAGCCGACGTTTTTGTATGAGTCCATGTGGAATCTGGTCGGCTTTGTCCTGATCATGAGCGTGCGCCATCATCAGCACTGGTTCAAGCAAGGCGAGATCTTCTTAGG
>CAKQZO010000285.1 GCA_934293835.1 uncultured Lacticaseibacillus sp.
GTTCAAGTAAGTAAAAGCCTTGTGACTTCGGATCGAGATCGCGCGGCTCGTCCCATTCACCAAACAACAGTGCTGCGGTTTTATGCTTATTATTTTTCACCATGCCGGCCACCGGAATATCGAGATTCAACTCGTTTTCAAGCACATCTTTGGCAGCGTTCATCTCGATCGCCCCACCATCCATCAAAATCAGGTCCGGCAACGCGGCATGCTCTTTGAGCAACCGTGTGTAGCGGCGGCGAATAACCTCGCGCGTGTTGGCGTCTTCGTTAGCAGAATGATCCCCCTCCGCCTGGGCAAGCTTATATTTCCGGTAATTCGTTTTTTCAGCCTGACCGTCGACGAATTGCACCATCGCCGACACGGGATCGGCGCCTTGGATATGGCTGTGGTCAAAAGCTTCGATCACATGGCCCGCCGTCAAACCAAGCGCAGCGAAAATCTCGTTGTTGGCGCCGATGGTCGTGCGATTATCGAGCTCCAGCAACCGAAACTTTTCTTCAAGCTTCAGCTTGGCATTCTTGTGGGCAAGTTCCATCAGGGAGCGCTTTTCACCACGCTGCGGGGTCCGGACAGGAATCCCCAGCACGTCTTCTAACAACGCGTTATCAAGCCCCGCTGGCACCAGCACCTCTTTAGGCGCAACGTTATTCTTACGCTGATAAAACTGTAAGATAAACGACTCGAATTCGTCTTCTGTCGTCCCTGTCACTGGAAACAGGCGACTTTCACGCTTCATCAAGCGCGCTTGACGGATGAAGAAGACCTGAATCGACAGCCACCCCTTATCCATATAGAAGTTAAAAATGTCGCGCTGAGTCTTGTCGTTAGAAATGATCTTCTGCTTTTCAACCGTGATATCGATATACCGAAGCTGATCGCGAATCTCGGCCGCGCGCTCAAACTCGAGGTCCTCGGCTGCCTTCGCCATCTTCTGATTGAGGCTACGCACGACCTTGGCGGTGTTGCCATCAAGAAAGCTGCGGATCTTGGCGATCTGTTTGGTGTATTCCGCCTCGGGTACCTCGCGCCAACATGCGCCAAGGCACTGGCCCATGTGGTAATAGAGGCACGGCCGGCCTTGATAGCCATTGCACCGTCTGAGCGGGTACACTTTCTGAAGGAAGTGCATCGTCTCTTGGGCAGCGTAAACATTGGGGTACGGGCCGAAATAATAAGCCTCGTCTTTCTTGATATCGCCGGTGATCTCCATCTTTGGATCACGTTCGTTGGTGATTTTGATATATGGGTAGCCGGTGCCTTTTTTGAGCTTGATGTTGTAATACGGCTGCCACTTCTGAATTAAGGTAATTTCAAGCAAGAATGCTTCCTTATCACTAGAGGTGACGATATAGTCAAAATCGGCGATGTTGGCGACCAACTGGGCGGTTTTACCCGTATGCGCCGACTTAAAATAGCTCCGTACGCGGTTCTTCAGATTCTTGGCTTTGCCGACATAGATGATCTTCCCGTTCAGGTCCTTCATCTGATAGCTTCCCGGCAAATCCGGAAGTAGCGCAAGTTTGTGTTCAATGTGTTCAGATGCCATTATCCGCCTCCTACAAAACAAACGTTCGCTATACATTGTAAACAATTCATCGGCGCACCGCAACCACACGACGTTGAACCTCGGTGTCGGCCCGCTAGCGCCTGCCCTTGTTGCGTTGTAACCTAAAAATAGACGCACAAAAGCCGCGCTGGCTGAGCCGGCGTGGCCTT
>CAKQZO010000286.1 GCA_934293835.1 uncultured Lacticaseibacillus sp.
ATATGAAGAAGATCCAGTGGATTATATTGCCAACGCTTTGAACCCGGCCCAAGTCATCGCCGTGCAGTTCAACGATGAGGATAACGACCGGTCTTGCACAGTCATTGTGCCCGACTACCAGCTATCGTTGGCAATTGGGAAGAAGGGGCAAAATGCCCGTTTGGCCGCAAAACTGACTGGCTACAAGATCGATATCAAGCCTGAATCTGAAGTGGAATTTGTCGATGATGATGAATTCGCCGAAGAAGACGAGGCAGTCGCAGAGGCGCAAACGGCTGCCGCTGAGACGCCAGCTGCTGACGTGACCGCAACAGAAGATGATGATGCAACGGCAGATCAGCCGGCTTCTGACGAAGAAGCATAGGAGGCAGTCATGGCCAAAGTACGAAAGATTCCCATGCGTAAAGATCTCTTGAGTGGCGAGATGTTTCCCAAAAAAGAGATGGTGCGCATCGTCCGCAATGCTGATCAAACCGTTTCGATCGATCCAACGGGTAAAGCCGCAGGCCGAGGGGCCTATGTGGCACTAGTGCCTGAGGCGATCGCCACGGCCAAGAAGAAGCAGGTGATCGACAAGGCCTTCGATATCAAAGTCGAGCCGGCCTTTTATGATGAGTTGTTCGCGTACGTCGATCATAAGAAGGCACGTCAAGAGTTGTTCGGAGCGGACAAGCAATGACGCCACAACAACAAGCTGCCAATCTCTTAGGATTGGCGCGGCGTGCGGGTAAGTTGACGATGGGCGAAGGGTTTGTGTTAGGGGCGATCCGTGATGGTAGTGCCCACCTTGTCCTTGTCGCCGCAGATGCCAGCACCAACACGATCAAACAGTTTACTGATAAAAGTAGCTTTTATGAAGTTCCCATACTGACGGTGATGTCGAAAATCGCCATCGCTGATGCAATTGGGGTTCCGCGCACGGCAGTCGCCGTGATCGATCAAGGTTTCGCTAAGAAGCTGATAAAGCTGCTCACCTAAATTAACAGGGAGCGTGAAGAAATGGGCAAAAAACGAGTCTATGAATTTGCCAAAGAAATGAATGTCCCATCTAAGGAAGTAATCGATGCTGCTGCAAAACAAGGCATCGAGTTCAAAGGGCACATGTCGACGATGGAGCCTGATCAAGAGACCAAGGTACGTCAGGCATTGAAACCTGCCGCGGCTAAGTCGGCTGCAAAGCCTGAAGCCACAAATGATACCAACGCGAAGCCGGCAGCGCCAGGGCCGCATCACGCAACGCAAAAGACCAAGGACGGCAAGACGCTGATCGCCAAGTCCGCGATCCGGCGTCCACATTCCGCTCAAGCTGCCCAAGGCCAACAACGGCCTGGGACGCAACAACGGAACAATAATGGTAACGGGCGTAACAACGAGCGTAATCACAATAACCGTGAGAACCGCAATCCGCGTAATAACCGCGATAATCGGCAACAACGGCCGGCTAGTGGGCCGATGCCTCGCGCAGGCCGCGCAACCGCAGCTAATAGTCAGCCACGCCCAGTTGCAGGCAATGATGAGAAGTTCATCCAGCAACTGAAGCAGCAACAGGCAGCCAAGGAGGCCAAGCGCCAAGCTGCGGAAGTCGCCAAGACGAAACCGGCCGCTTCCGCGCAACCGGCTCAGCGCCAAGCACAAAGCCAGCGTCCGCAGAACCAGCGCCCGGCGGCAACCAAGTCTGATAC
>CAKQZO010000287.1 GCA_934293835.1 uncultured Lacticaseibacillus sp.
GAGCTAGGCATCGCTTATCCGCTGGAAGGCATCGAATCACCGACGCCTGATCGAATCAAGAACGCCGAGCAACTTTTACACACCGCAGACTACACCGGTTACA
Source organism: uncultured Lacticaseibacillus sp. (assembly GCA_934293835.1). GTDB lineage: Bacteria > Bacillota > Bacilli > Lactobacillales > Lactobacillaceae > Lacticaseibacillus. The sequence continues at coordinate 104 of CAKQZO010000287.1, forward strand.
AGACTTGGAAGCCTGCTAAGTAATGCCTTAGAAAAACGATAAGCTAGAAGCAACTTTAACGTTGCTTCTTTTTTTGATTTAACTTATGATTAAACGAGAGTAATTGAAAAACGGTGAGGAGACAAACGCCATGAAAAGTACGCAAGAAAGCATTTTCTCGTCAAAAACACTGACCTATTTTCTACAACTGGCCGAAACCATGAACTATACCCAAGCGGCCCAGCTTCTGGGAATCACGCAACCGGCTTTAACCCAACAGATCAAGAAGCTCGAACGGACGGTAGGGGCACCGCTGTTTTATTCGATTGGCAAGAAACTCCACCTGTCTGAGGCAGGGCGGACGATGCTCAAAGCGACGCAAGATATTTATGAGGTTTTGAATGTCGCTACTGATCAGATCCAGCAAGCCAGCGATGCGTCTAACGGCAAGATCCAGATCGCGCTGTTGGCATCGGTCGAAGATCTGGCCTTCAACGACTTCATCGCCGATTATTACCGGCATAACCCTGAAGTCGAAGTCGTCTTGCGCATGATGACGCGCCACGAGATCTGGGAAAAGCTCGAAAACAATCAGGTCGATCTCGCGATCATGTATCTGCCTGACGCAACCATCAAGAACTGGAAGCCGTATGCGACTAAGAAGATCATCGATGAGTCGCTTGTATTCTTGCATCACGATGAAAGCATGGCCACGCGCAAGCGCGTGCGGCTGGCGGACACGATCAAACAGCCTTGGGTGACGTATCCAGAAGATTATTTCTTGAGCCAGACGCTGCAAGAGGCGTATAAGAACCGGATGGTGGATGCACCACATTCCGTCGCCCAATTCACGACCCCGCTGCAGCTGGCGCAGTTTGCCAATCGCACCGGGGTGAACACGGCATTGCCGAACACGTTCTACCAGGCGCATCATAATTATATCCATGCGTATGCCGCGACGTTCGAGCCCAGCGTCAACTTCGAGCTCTCGTTTGTCTACCGCAAAGGCAAGGATCAAATTCCGCGGATCGCCCAGTTCTTGCAGGCGTTCGACGAATATTTTGCAAGTGAGGATTACCTATCGCGACTGGCGAAAAACCGTGTTAAACTAAAGGGGTAATGCGCATTCGCGCAACCAACTAAAGGAGCAATTGACACATGACGACATTGATTTTTGGGCACCAAAATCCCGACACTGATGCGATCACCAGTGCTATCACCTGGGCAGAATTCCAGCGCCAATCTGGCAATTCAGACGTTGAAGCCGTCGCTTTGGGGACCCCGAACGACGAAACCAAGTTTGCCTTGGACTTTTTCAAGCAGGCCGCACCACGCGTGATCGACGCTGCCAACGGCGCACCGGTCATGCTGGTTGACCACAACGAAGCGCAGCAATCCGTTGCAGACCGCGCGCACTCAACGATTGTATCGGTCGTTGATCACCACAGGTTTGCCAACTTCGAGACTGCCGCACCGCTGTACATCCGCGCAGAACCAGTGGGCGCTTGCAACTCGATCATCTACAAGATGTTCAAGGAAAATGACTTCACCGTGTCGCCACAGCTGGCAGGCTTGATGTTGTCTGGGATCATCAGCG
>CAKQZO010000288.1 GCA_934293835.1 uncultured Lacticaseibacillus sp.
GCATAGTGTTCTTTTTGCATTTCGTTGAGCACCACGTGGATATGTTCCTTCGGGGCGCCAGTGTTCTTGGCGATGGCTTCGGTGACGTCTGCCACCATGGCCCGCAACTGTTCGCGCGAACGACCTTCGATCAAATCAATGTGTACTAATGGCATTGTGTCCTCCTCGAGTCAGCAACCAAGCGGCCGCTGTTATGTCGTTATTTTAGCACATGTTCCTACCTGTGTTCTATAAGGGTATAATATTTAATGGAAATGGAGGATTTTTATGCAAACACGAAGTTCATGTACGAGCATCTTGATTGGCAAGCGCGCCAGTAACGACGGCTCGGTGATGATCGGCCGCAACGAAGATGCGAAGGCGGCCTGGCCTAAACACCTCGTCGTCCGCCCAGCTGTGGCCGCAGCCCAAACATTCAAGTCTAAGGCTAACAGCTTCACCCTAGCCTTGCCGACCGACGCGCTGCAATATACCGCAACCCCGGAATGGACCGATCAATACGGCGTTTTCGAAGAAGCCGGGATCAACACTGCAGGCGTCGCGATGAGTGCAACTGAAAGCGCCTATGCCAATGCACGGGTCCAAGGCTACGATCCCTTCGTCACCGATGGCATCATCGAAGAAGCAATGGTGACCGTAGTGTTGCCGTTCATCACTTCGGCGCAAGAAGGCGTCAGACGACTCGGCGCCATCGTGGAAGAATATGGCACCGGTGAAGCCAACGGCGTTTTGTTTGCTGACCACGATGAGGCCTGGTATATGGAAATCGCAACCGGCCACCACTGGGTCGCAGAACGGATTCCGGACGATGCCTACGCTGTCGTCGCCAATCAACTGGCGATTCAGACGGTCGATTTTGATAGTGAAGCCTTCATGTTCAGTGCCGATATCCGTGAATTTGCCGCGAGTCATCATTTATGGCAACCCAGCACGCCTTTCAACTTTCGGCAGATTTTTGGCACTGACAGTGCATTTGATCGGATGTACAACACCCCTCGTGTCTGGGATGGCCAGCGGCGATTAACCCCGAGTCAAGTAGCCGATCCGGAGGCCTCCGACCTCCCATTTTACTTACAACCGGACCGGCCGCTGACCGTAGACGACGCGTTTGCGGTGTTGAGCAGCCATTATCAAGAAACGTCCTTCGACCCGACTTCGGAGATCGCGACGGCGCCTCACCGCTACCGCCCAATCAGCCTCGCGCGGACGCAAGAAGCGCACGTCTTGCAACTGCGGCCCCAGCTTCCTCAGCAGATCGCCGATATTCACTGGGTGGCGATGGGTGTCGCAGCAGAAAGCCAATTCGTCCCATTTTTCGCCGGGGCGCGCGAGTTCCCTGATGCGTATCGCCAAGGCGGCTTACCGGCGAGTCTGGACTCGGCATACTGGCAGTATAAGCTCGCGAGTGTTTTGATCGACGCACATTTCGCCAAATTCGCTAAAGCATTGGACGCCGTGCAACAAAGCACCCATGCCAAATTACTGGCCAGCATCGCGCAGGCCGACGCGGCGATTGCGGGGCTCGATGCGCATGCGCTGGAGGGACTAGCAACAACCGCGAGCGCCGCCAACGCGGCGATTGCGCACGAGGCTTGGCAGACGTTCACCATGCAATTGCTGGTTGAAAGCACCGATCGGTCGCCGTTGAACTTCAACACGGATACTAACCTTTAGTT
>CAKQZO010000289.1 GCA_934293835.1 uncultured Lacticaseibacillus sp.
TGATTTGGATCATGTAGTTGACGAAGGCGATGATCTGGCCGGTGGAGATCTGCCCGCCGATGGCGAGGCTGCCACCGTACCCCAAGGCGATGACCACCCCGAGATTCAGCAGGAACTGAATCACCGGCGCTAGCGTCACCGTTGCTAAAGCCGCGTCTTGGCTGGCGGTTTGTAAGTGGCGATTATCAGCGTTGAACGCCGTGAGCTGATGGTCCTCTAAGACATAGGCCTTGATGGTCTTGGCGCCTTGCAGGTTCTCACGCATGCCGCGGTTGACGCGGTCGACCGCTTGTTGCATCGCGGTGTATTTGGGAATCGAGCGCCGTACGACGACCAGTAAGAACACGACTAGAATCGGCATAATGACGAATAAGATCGGCGCAAGGTCGGGACAGATGATGATCGACATGATGATGCCACCGATCAAGAGTAGCGGCGAGCGGACCATGCCGCGTGTGACCATCATCACGAGATTCTGCATCTGCGTGACATCGTTCGTGATACGGGTGATCAGCGTCGCCGGCGGCAGGCCTTCGGGATCGCGCGATAACAAGGCGACATCGAGCATCTCGCTGCGCAATGCTTCTCCCATCTTCAAGGACGCATAACTGCCCAATGCCCCGCAGCTGGCGCCGCAAAACAATCCCAGTAAGGCGAACAGAAGCATCAACGCGGCGTGGGTGAGGACATAGTGACCGTCACCATGCGCGAGGCCGACGTCGATGATCTGAGACATCAGCGTCGGCTGCTGCAAATCGCACAACACTTCGCCAAGCATGATGCAAGGCGCCAGGAAGAAGGCGACGCGGGCTTTGTTGTGGGTATGTTTGAGGATGATTGTGAACATGATAACCTCCAATGCGTGAAGCGGGGATGCAACTTTACGATCAGTATCAATTGTAAATCGGGAAAAGGCAACCAAAAAGCGCCACAAATTCTGAGTCTAGTAAGGACTAAGAATCCGTGGCGCTTATTGATAAATTAATGTTAGCGCAAGTTTTTTGCTGACGCAAGTTTTTGGTTTGTTGCGTTCAGTCGCGGTGGTAGCGGGTGGCCAGGAAATCGTACAGCGGCGTGTTGAGCGGGACGAATGACAACGCCTTGGCGAACGGAACGGATAAGAAAGCATCGTCTGCCCCTTGGAGCAGCTTCGTCGCCCAGGTCGGATCGAAAATGAGTTGCTGGCCGACGGCGACCATCTCGGCATCATCGAGGACGGTGGTCACATCTTGGCGGGTCCGGACACCGCCGACGCCGATCAGCGGCAGCTGATTCTGCAAGGCCTCATGGACATAAGCCAGAATCGGCTTGGCCTGATGCTCAAAATCGCGGGCGACGCGGTCGTAGGCGTTCAACGAAAGGTGTAAGTAGTCGAGGCGTGACTCGCGGAGCTTAGCTAACAGCCACAGGGTGTCATCGAGGCGAATCCCAGGGGTCTCGAATTCCTCGGGTGAGACCCGGTAGCCGACGACGAATGGGCGCGTCGCGTAAGTATCGACGGCGGCAAAGACACTTTGCAACAGCTCGGCGATGAAGCGGTAGCGCTTCTCGCGACTCCCGCCATAGGCATCTGTGCGCCGGTTGGAATGGGGAGAGAAGAATTGTTGGATGAGATAGGTATTGGCGCCGTGGAGCTCGATACCATCGAATCCGGCTTGAATCGCGCG
>CAKQZO010000290.1 GCA_934293835.1 uncultured Lacticaseibacillus sp.
ACTAGGTCCAAAGTTCGGACCCAGCGTCTGCTTAGGCTATCCGTCGGTACCAAAACCGCCTTTTGTCACAGCTCCTTGTAAAGATGGGACTATGATAAAATCTGCCAGCGTGATGCATCAAAACCGCCACCAGGCGATTAACGTTTTGCAGGACGCTTCGCCCAGTATTGGAAGTAATCCGTCCGCAGCGCCCCGTTATAGAGCTTGCGGCGCTTCGTGGCCTTGCTGCCATACGCCTTCTCAAAACCCAGATCGGCAGTAAGAATGTACTTGCTCCAACCCGTCAAAGAGGCGTATGTCTCGCCCATTTCATGATAAAGCTTGCGGGCTGCGTCAAGCTCACCAAGCCGCTTCCCGTATGGCGGGTTGGCGACGAGCACACCGCGCGGCTTATCAGTTTTGAAATCCTTGACCGCGAGTTGCTTGAACGTGATGTCGTGAAGCAGGCCGGCCTGTTTGGCATTGAGCCGAGCAATCTCGATCATCTCTTGGTTGATGTCGTGGCCGGTGATGTCGAGTTCGGCATCCCAGTCCGCCGCATCCATTGCGGCATCCTTCACGGCTTGCAAAATCGCCGGGTCCATGAAGCGGAAGTCTTCAAAGGCGAAATGACGTTGTAGCCCAGGGGCGATGTGATGGCCGATCAAGGCCGCTTCGATCGCCAGCGTTCCGGACCCGGTGGTCGGATCGACGAACGGCATATCAGGATGCCAATTGGTCAGCATGACTAATGCTGCCGCAAAGTTTTCTTTGAGTGGCGCGTCCCCTTTGGCCACGCGGTAACCGCGTTTGAACAGGCTGGGACCGGTGGTGTCAATTGTTAGCGTGGCGATATCTTTCAGAATCGAGACTTCTAGCGGATAGGTCGCGCCAGTTTCCGGCAAACGCCCGCGGCGATGGTAAACCTCGGCGAGTTTTGAGACGATCGCCTTTTTGGTAATGGCTTGGACATCAGGTTCGGAGTGAAGCGTTGAACGCACGCTACGACCGGCGACCGGAAATGCAGCGTCCATCGGCAAATAATGATCCCATGGTAGCGCCTTGACGCCTTCGAACAGGTCGTCGAATGTGGTGGCCTTGAACTGGCCGAGAACGATCTTGATGCGATCAGCCGTGCGCAGCCAAACGTTGGCGCGGACGATTGCCTCTTCATCACCTTGGAAGTAGACCTTCCCATTTTCGCTGCGAGTTTCGTACCCTAAATCTTTAAGCTCCCGGGCGACCAATGCTTCGAGTCCGGCGGCCATGTGTGCGACTAATTGATATTGCATGCCATGCTCCTTTGGTTGTTCACGTTTCGGTTATGATAAATCCTTAAATATCGAAAAAAAACGACCCGGATCGCTCCGAGTCGTGCCTGCTTGTAAACCTCTATAAGCCATGTTTTGTTCCAGCACACCTTCAGGCAGGTGTGCCTTCAGTAATCATCTATCTCAGCTTACGCTGTTGGGGGCATCAGTTCAATTCCCTAGCCCCTGCGCCCCTACCAAAGTTTGGGTTACTCGCTCGCGGGGTTTACCCGTTCCAATCCTGATGTTTCCATCAAGCATCGTCTCTGTGGCACTTTCAGGCGCAATCGCATGGCCAAAGCTTTAGCGATTGCCACCGCCGTTACCGTTGCCGGTACTCAGGCTTATTGGGCCTGACGCGAACACTACAAGC
>CAKQZO010000291.1 GCA_934293835.1 uncultured Lacticaseibacillus sp.
CACCTTCGCCGCGACCTCGGTGTCGATCTCTGTTGAGGTGCTCAAGGAATTGCAGGCGCTAGACACCCGCAGCGGGGCCACGATTCTCGGCGCGGCGGTCGTCGATGATATCTTGACGGTCATCATCTTGAGTGTGGCCGTGGGCATCTTCGGCACCGGCAAGCAAGTGACGACCATGCCACTGGGGCTGGCGCTAGCCGCCCAGCTCGCGTATTTCGGGGTCATCTATCTGGTCGTGAAGTGGGCGGCGCCTTATCTGATGCACCTGGCTGAGCGATTGTTCCCGAGTTCGGCGGTGACGATCATGTCGCTGTTGTTGTGTCTGGGCATGGCGTATCTGGCCGATGCGTTGGGGATGTCGGCGGTGATCGGGGCCTTCTTCGCCGGGGTGGCCGTGTCGACGACCCCGTATCGGCATGAAGTCGATAACAGCCTGACGGCGATCGGCTATGGCCTGTTCGTGCCGGTGTTCTTCGTGTCGATCGGGTTGAACATGCGGCTTGATGGCTTGGCCAGAGATGCCGGCTTCATCGCTATCTTGACCGCCTTGGCGCTGGTAACCAAGTGGGTCGGCTGCGGCCTCGGGGCGCGGCTGGCGAAGCAGCCTTGGCGTGATGCGAACGTCGTCGGCGCGGGGATGGTCTCGCGCGGCGAGATGGCTTTGATCGTCGCCCAGATCGGGTTTGACGCGCACCTGTTGCACGAGGATTATTATTCTAGCGTCATCATCGTCATCATCTTGACGACGTTGATCGCGCCGTTCTTGCTCAAAGGGGCGCTCAGGCGCCTGCGGGCATGAGCCAAGCCGGTTTTGGCACCGACGGATGGTTAAACAGACGCTAGGTCCGAACTTTGAAGCTAGTGTGGGCCGGCCTTTTGTAGCGTCAAATATTCAGGCACGTGAAGGGGGATGTGGCTTTTGTCACATCCCTTGTTTTCGGCTATAATCGAGATACTGTCGAAAATAATCCGACTCATAGGAGTAAATATGAAACAGCTATTTTTTGATTTTGACGGGACGATCGCCGATTCTGAACCGGGTATCGTCCATGGGATCGAGTATATGTTGCAGAAGATGGGCCTGCCGGCGCTGACCGCAGCGCAGTACCGGACGTTCATCGGGCCGTCTTTGACCAGCAGCCTCAAGCGGTATTACCCGCAACTCTCAGACGCAGACTGCGCGACGGCGGTGGCCTATTACCAAGAGCTGTATGCCCAAAGCGGCATCTTCGAGCTGAAGGTGTATCCCGGCGTTGAGGCCGCATTAAACCAGCTGCGCACCAGCGGCTATCGGCTGAACATTGCTTCGGCCAAGCCTGAGCCGATGGTCAAGCGCATCGTCGCGCATTTTGACCTCGGGCAGTATTTTGCCGGCATCTACGGTGCGACGCTGGATGAATCTATCCGCTCGACCAAGACCGCAGTGCTCGCATACGGGCTGGCGCAAAGCCAAGCAGACGCGCACACCAGCCTGATGATCGGCGACCGCGACACCGACATGCAAGGTGGCGCGGCCAACCACATGCGTACGCTGGGCGTGACTTATGGGTTCGGTAGCGATACCGAGCTCAAGCAGGCGCAAGCCACGGCGATCATCGCCTCCCCGCTGGAGTTACCGGCTGGGGTCGAGCGGTTATACG
>CAKQZO010000292.1 GCA_934293835.1 uncultured Lacticaseibacillus sp.
CGTGTTTTCTACGTTATAATTAATGGAGAAAATTTTCAGTCGCGGCTTCTCACTTGGGGAGGCCGCCTTTTCATGAACATAACCATAAGGAGAAACAATAATGGCAACGATTAACTGGTTCCCTGGCCACATGGCTAAGGCGCGCAACCAAGTTCAAGAGAAACTCAAGCAAGTCGACTTTATTCTGGAAATCGTCGACGCCCGGACGCCTGAGGCCAGCCGCAACCCGATGATGAACGAGATCGTCGGCGCTAAGCCGCGCATCATGGTGTTGAACAAGCAAGACCTCGCCGACCCGGACAAGACGAAGCAGTGGGTCGCCCACTACAAACAACTTGGCTACGAAGCGCTGGCGATCGACGCACAACATGCCAAACGACTCAACCAGATTCCGACGCTTGGCAAGCAGCTGATGGCCGCAAAGATCGCCAAACAAAAGGCGCGCGGTATCCGCAACCCGGCGATTCGCGCGATGTGTATCGGCATCCCCAATGTCGGTAAGTCGACGATCTTGAATCGGCTGATCCATAAAAATATCGCCGTGACCGGCAACCGCCCAGGGGTGACCAAGAATCAGCAGTGGCTGAAGGCTGGTGACACGTTGCAACTACTGGACACACCAGGAATCTTATGGCCGAAGTTCGATGATGAACTGATCGGCAAGAAGCTCGCCTTGACAGGGGCCATCGCCGACTCGGTGTATCAAGAAGACGTCGTGGGGATGTATGGCCTGCAGTTTTTCCGTAGCCACTACACGGAAACGTTCCGCCGGGCATACGGCCTGAACGCTGATGATCTCAACTTAAGCGATGCCGACTTGATGGTGCACCTCAGCCAAAAGAATGGCTTTGGCGATAACTACAACCGAATGGCCGAACGGATCATCTTCGATGCGCGCCAAGGTAAGCTGGGCCGCTATACGCTCGAAGTACCTGGAGATGACGGCGATGCCCAAGACGCTGAGTGAGCTGCGCACGATACTGGCGACCGGTCTCGTCGATGCCGCGTTATTAGCGGATCTGGCAGCGGACTCGCGGGTTGGCGCCCAACGGTTGCTGGCCCAATACGAACGCAAGCAGGCAGCCCGAGAGTCCGAAGCGCTCGCACTAGACTATCGCAGTCGGTATGAGCGTGAGCTCTGGGGGCAATATCCGCACATCGCCGGCATCGATGAGGTCGGCCGCGGGCCATTAGCCGGCCCAGTAGTGACCGCGGCCGTGATCTTGCCGCAGGATTGCCGCTTGCCCGTGAACGACTCCAAACAGCTGAGTGCCCACAAGCGCGAGGCCCTTTTCCCACAGATCATCAGTCAGGCGCTGGCCGTCAGCTTAGGCGTCGCAGGCAACGACGAAATCGATCGCGAAAACATCTACCACGCCACCGAGCTAGCGATGGGCCGCGCAGCGGCGAGCCTGCGCGTTCCTGCAGACTTCCTGCTTGTCGATGCGATGACTGTACCCACGGCCACGCCACAACGCAAATTGATCAAAGGCGACGCGAACAGCATCAGCATCGCGGCGGCAAGTATCGTGGCGAAGGTGGTCAGAGATCGCCTGATGGTGATGTATGATCGGGTCTATCCCGGCTATGACTTCGCCGACAACATGGGCTATGGAACGGCCAAGCACCTCGCT
>CAKQZO010000293.1 GCA_934293835.1 uncultured Lacticaseibacillus sp.
GCCTGGCGGGTGGCGTTGAGCTGAAAGCCCAGCAGCGCGTCGCCACAGGCGATGTCATCTTCGTCGAGCCGCAGGCACCCCATCGCCGCGAAGAACGTATCGGCCTTGAGTTTGTCGCGAGTGGCGAGCTGGCGATAATATGCCGCACGCGAGATGCCCATCGCCGTTTGCAGTGCCGTGACTGACTTTTGTTTGGCCTTGCGCCAATCGTCGAGCCAGGTCACCAAGCAATCTGCTTGGCGGTGCAAGGCCACGGGTCGTCCCGTGATAATTGGTGTGGTGAGCGCCGAGATTCTTTGCACGCGTTGCCAAAGCGCATCCATGTCGGCATCGGCCTCCCCGAACAGCGTCTGGACTGCCCACCGCAACTTTTCCCAGGCTGCTTGGGCCTCGTCGTGCTCACCGGCCAGCCACGCATCGATCAGCTCCGCCAGGCGCTGATCGACACAGAAGCTCAGATCGCCGGCAGGCAAGCAGCGCGTCTGAAACCATCGAGACACGGTGGCGACCGCAACCGGGTTCCCGTTCACCAGCGCATTATCCAGCATGGCGAGATATGCCGAGTTGATCAAGGCCTCGAACGCGGTCGGCGCCAGCGGTTGAAAATGCTTGGTGTATGTCTCTTGCACCTGTGACCAATCCAAAAAGCGTAGCACCGGCAAGACGAGTAGGTATTCAAAATGACTCCAGCGCCCGCAACGCATCAACATGTGCCATAAACGCACGGCGGCGATGACCGTCTGGCCTTGATCGTCAGCATTCTCGGCTTGCAACAGCTGGATATATTGCACGAGCAAGCGCCGGGTATCTTCATCGCTGATAGCGGTAAGCTTCCCTTGCAGGGTCACCAACGTGGTCGGTGTCGCCTTGTGATTCGTCACGGCTCGAGCGGTGGTCGCAATCTGCGTCTGCCACTGGGCACTGCTGGTGTATTGGGCCGCGACGATTGGCGCCACATCGCTAAGCGTCAAGCGCAAGGCGTCGAGCACGGCGACCAGACTGTTTAGCTTCAAGTCAGTTTGATCGTGGCGTAGGCGGCGGTAGGTCGCCGCCGAGATCCCGGCGGCCATGGTCAACTCCGCGACGGTCATGCCTTTAGTCAGCCGCGTGGCTTCGATCAACGCGCCTAATGTCTCTGCCATTGCGCTGCCTCCTGTCCCCACAGGTGGCTGGCAGGCCGACAAGAGCGTCGCCTGTCACAATCTTCAGTATTTGGTTCTGCTTGCATTTAAAACCCCTCCATGTTCCACGATATTGCCAGCTGTTGCATCCGTGTGCCGGCGCGCCCTGACACGCGCGCTGGCCCTCCCTTCTAGTCATCGGCTGATCGTGGACAGCGTCCCCACCGCAGCGGCCACGATTGCGTGTAGATGCGCGAACGATTCCCATCGCTAGCCAGATACCTACAAATTTAGTATACCGAATGTTGGTTTACATCCTACGCAATAAATATAAAAAAAGTCTCGTTTTTTTGCATTCAAAATGTCAGCTTCCTCATAAAAGCGCCTGTTCATGCGCATCACTGGGATTTGATCGGTGGCATCAACCCGAACTTATTTACTGGGTAACCACTCGTTTACGTATTTCTACACACACAAATAC
>CAKQZO010000294.1 GCA_934293835.1 uncultured Lacticaseibacillus sp.
TGTTGCCCGATTCGAAGCTAGCCGAGCAAGCTTGCAGGTAGAGGTCCCACATGCGCGTGAACTCCAGCCCCATCATCTTCGTCACGTCTTCGCGCACGTTATTGAAGTTGTTGCGCCACAACTCAGTTGTGCGTTGATAGTGCCGACGCAGCGGCTCCATGTCGGAGATCTGCAAGTCAGCGTCGATGATGTTTTGGACGTTTTCAACCAAGCCTGGAACGTAGCCGCCTGGGAAAATGTAGGTGTTCAGCCAAGCGTTGTTGGCGCCGCCTTGCTGCCGGGTAATGCCGTGGATCAAGGCGCTACCGTCGGGCTTGAGGAGCTTGGCGACATCTTTGAAGTACAAGCCGAGATTCTCTTTGCCGACGTGTTCGAACATCCCAACACTGGTGATGTAGTCGAATGGTTCGTGGTCGAGCTCGCGGTAGTCGCAAAGCAGGACCTTGGCGTGGTCTTGCAACCCTAACTCATTGATCCGGTTTTGCACGAACTTCAACTGCTCTTCAGACAAGGTGATGCCGACGACATCGAGATGGTATTCTTGCGCGGCCGTGAGCATCAACGTGCCCCAGCCACAACCGATGTCCAAGAACGTGCGACCCGGTTGCGGGTTGAGTTTGCGTAAGATGTGTTCGACCTTGTTGCGCTGGGCCGTTTCCAAATCATCATGCCAGTCGTCGAAGTAGGCGCATGAGTAAGTCATGGTCTTATCTAACCATAGCCGGTAGAAGTCGTTACCGATGTCGTAATGGCTATGGATATCGGCCTTGGACTTGTTTTCCGAATGGGATTGCTTCGGCATGAATTTGCGCAGCATCGGGTTTTTCATGAACGATTCTGCGCTTTGATAGGCTGCGGTGAGCAATGTCTGCAACGGGCGGTGGTGAACGGTACTGGAGACGTCGATCACGCCTTTTTGATACGCTTCACCTAGCGCGAGCGATGCGTTTTTCATCACGGCCTTGAGTGGCACTTCGTCGTGGAAAACGATCGTAATCTCGGGCTCGCCGTCGCCGTATGTCTGCTCCGTATGGTCCCAATATTCGACTTTAACTGGGATATTGAAGGAGTGGGCGAACATCTGATGGTAGAATTGTTTGGTTAACATAGCTTCCTCCTCATTCACGCTGGCCAAGAGTGCCAGCGATAACAATCACTATTTAACCATACGCTTTTCACCGCTAAAAGGTAAGAAAAAAAGCGCTTCTGCCGGCAGTTTTCTGTAAATTCGGCGCTCAATCGGCATCAACGGTGTAATAAAGCGCAGGCTCCGGCGCCAAGACCAGCGCGCGCGTGTCGGCGTCAAGGTCTGGGTTCAATGCTGGCGTCGCGGCCACGATTTCCGGGACCAGCGCGGTGCAGACGGCGATGGCCAGCGGTGTGGTCGCTTCCAAAAACAGCATCTTGAGCTTGCGCGGTAACTGGGATTTCATGGCAGTCGCCTGCGCCACGGTCAAAGCATCCGCGGCATAGGCATACAGGCGGTCGCCGTCATCGATCACCAAGGCGTTCGGCCAAGGGGTGATCGTGAAATCACCGGCGTGCAGTACTGGCGGCAGGGGTAAGCTGTGTTCGCCGTAGACA
>CAKQZO010000295.1 GCA_934293835.1 uncultured Lacticaseibacillus sp.
CCGACATCCAAGTCGATGCGGCAGTCAAGCTGTTCGGTAAGATGGCAGACACGCCGTTGCAGGCATTCCTTGATCGAAGCCACATCGACGTCAACGACGATCACTTCGTTTTCCAAGTGCCGAACCGGCGCGTGCAGGCCGATCTTGTCATTTCCTTGCCTAAGCGGATCTACGACCACGTCACCGTCCGCCTGCTCAACGGCGGGATCCAGGTTCAAGACCTGCAAGGCAAAGATTTTTACGTCAAAAACGCCAACGGTGACATGAACTTCGCTGGGTTGAGTGCCACAATGCTAGAGACGCAAGGCGTCAATGGCTCACTCAAGGTCAACGGTGGCGATATCCATGAGTTGATGTTTGAAACCGTCAACGGAGATATCAAGGTCCACACGACCCCGCAAACGGCGAACCTTCAAACTGTCAACGGCACCGTGCGCGTCACCATGGATAGTGACTTCAAGAAGTTGACGGCTGGCTCCGTCAACGGGAATGTGAAGCTTGCCGTGCCGCAAAGCATCGCCTTGAGTGGGGATGTGAAGACCCGCTTCGGCGGGATCAAGAGTCGCATGTCCGGCCTCGCGGAACAACCTCAAGGTAAACACGTGACACTCGATCGTGCCGGGACCGGTGAAGGTGTGATTGCCGTCACGACGACCAGTGGGAACATCCAGCTGAAAGATACTGACAATGATTAACCTGAATTAGATTAAACAAAAAGGAGAACGCGATGCCGCTATTACTGATTCCAATCTTTCTCATCATCATCGGTGTCGTCATGATCGCGATCTTAGGGCTGGTGTTCGGGCTGATTCATCTCTTGTTCTGGCCTGTCGTGATCGGTTTACTCGTGTGGTGGCTGGTTCGCCGCACAGATCGATCCGCCCATCGCCACCAGCACCATTATCATACCGAACAGCGCCACTCCGATTGGCAAGATGCGGTTTACCGGCGCAAAGAGGCGACAAACGTGCATGAAGAATCGCAGCCGAAACATCACGACGATGATTGGAGCGATTTCTAGTGAGTTTTCTACGTAAAGTGATTTTGACCACCGTTGTTTTCATTGTCTACGCCCAGTTTTTCCCAGGCCAGCTTATGGTTGCCAGCTGGGGCGCAGCGTTGATCGGCGCGGTGGTGCTCGGGGTCTTGAATGGCCTCGTGAAGCCGGTCATCAAACTCTTGTCGTTGCCGCTGACGATCTTGACGCTAGGCTTGTTCCTGCTGGTCATCAACGGGTTCATGCTCGAGCTAATGACCTGGTTCGTTTCCGGTTTCTATTTCGCCGGTTTCGGTAGCATGATGATCTTGGCGCTTGTCATCAGTATCGTCAACACGATGTTTGATGGCGACCGCAACTAGCTTGCTCTCGTCCCACGATTCGCATTTGAATCGGCGGGCGAGGGTTTTTGTTTGTGGTCAAAATAACAGAAAGCCGGGTCGAATTAATGAAGAAAAAGCGAAATGGAACCGGTTACCCCTGTTCAGGACGGGCATCTGATGATAGAATTAAGTTACTT
>CAKQZO010000296.1 GCA_934293835.1 uncultured Lacticaseibacillus sp.
TACTTGAACGTATCCAAGAAGAAGTGCACCGGTTTGCGATCACGTTCCACCGACAGCTGCGGAATAAGAACTCGCTGGCCAGCCGCTTGGAAACTATCAATGGCGTCGGCCCTAAGACGCGGATGAAGCTACTCAAAGAATTCAAAACGATCAATCATATCAAAGAAGCCCGCGTCGAAGACCTTCTGGCGTTGGGTATCGCTACGGCCGTCGCCCAGGCCGTCAAGGTCTCACTACAGGCAGATTAATTGAATCTAAAATGCGCCGCATCATCGTCTCTTTGGGGAGGCGGTGATGCGGCGCATTTTCAGGTTATTTGTAAGGCAGATCCTTGTTCATCAATAATTCGTCGTGAATGGGGAGCTCATAGTTACCGATCATCGGGACGGAAGGCTTGATGGTGCGAGCGGTATCGACGGAGCCACGGATGACTTTAGCAAAGCGGTAACCGTGTTTCTGATAGAAACGCATCGCGTCTAAGTTGTCATTGGTGGTCGTGACCACCATCTTGGTCAGTTTGGTCGCCTGCGCCCGGGCTTCAGCGGCCTCTAGCAGCTTGCTACCGATTCCTTGGTGAGGTTTCGTCGAGTTAAGCGAGACGACTTCCATCGCGTTGCCGTGAACGGTGTAGGTGACCAAGCCGACCACTTGGTCAGATTCAGTCAACGCAACGATGCCGTTGAGATCAGCAAGATGGTATTCACCGGAGCTGACGATCATCGTCTCCGTTTGCCAGTGATCCTTGAAGAAGGCCTTGGCCTGATCAGCCCAGGCATCCATTTTCTCATAGCGAATGTTCATGACATTGTCCCCCTTCACAATAGGCTTAGTATAGCACACAAATACGGTAGTTAGCGCTTGTTAATCTGTTAGGGACATGGTAGTGTGAACCTGATAATTAAGAAACGGTGATAAAGTGGCGCATCCAGGACAGACAAAACATATTCAATTCTCAGAATGGCGAGAACAAGACGACCAGTTGGCTGATCAACTCTGGGGTAATCCGCAAGTGACCCGCTATATCAGCCGCAATGGTTTCGATCGTGCGACGATTACCCACCGGCTGGCGCTGGAGGTGACCTCACAGAAGGCGGATGGTGTCCAGTATTGGCCGCTGTTCACGGCTGCCGGCGATTTGATTGGCTGTTGCGGTTTGCAAGCGCGCAGCGATGCCCAGGTTTATGAACTCGGCTATCATTTGTTGCCGCGCTATTGGGGGCAAGGTCTGGCAACTGAGGCTGCCTCGGCAGTCATCGCTTTTGCCCAGACGCGCTTGCACGCACATGCCTTGGTGGCAAGACACCACCCAGATAATGCAGCCTCGCGCCACATTATAACGGCTAAGCTCGGTTTTAAGTTCACGCACAATGAGGTATACGCGCCTACGGGTTTGGTGACCCCGACGTACCGACTACCGCTACGAACGCCTCAGGCGACGGCGCAGCTGCGGTTCGGCATTTGGCAAGCTGGCCAGGCGATGGGAGCCGAGTATTTGTGGCAAGATACGAGCGTTTC